>JBKOWI010000179.1:0-5259 GCA_046724315.1 Pseudomonadota bacterium
ATCGACTACGATACCGCCCGCTGCTTCGAGCACGGCCTGGCCGGCGGCGATGTCCCACTCCATGGTGGGACCGAAGCGCGGATAAACGTCAGCCTCGCCTCTCGCGATCAGCAGAAACTTCAGCGAGGAGCCCGCGCTCGACCGCTTGGCGATCTTGAGCTTGGCCAAAAAAGACTCCGTGTCCGTATCGAGATGCGAATGACTGACAACCGCGACGAAGCCTTCGGGAGCGGGGACGCGGACACGCAAAGGACGACAGGCGAGACTGTCAAAACGGGCTCCCGACTGATGCGGCGCAAGCTCTGTCTCCACCGCCTTTTCCTCAGCCACCGTGACCGCGAGTAGTGATCGCGCCGGTGCGTAGACGAGGCCGAATCGAGGGCGGCCATGGACAATCAGAGCGATATTCACGGTGAAGTCGCTGCGCTTCTGGATGAACTCCTTGGTGCCGTCCAACGGGTCGACGAGAAAGAAGCGGGCAGCAAGCTGAGGCTCTTTTCCGCCACTCGCCTCCTCCGACACGACGGGAATATCAGGCGCGAGCTGCCTGAGCGCTTCGAGCAGGATGGCCTCGGCGTCGTGGTCGGCGCGTGTCACCGGGCTCAGATCGTCCTTAAGCTTGACTTCCGGTCCCTCACGGTAATGCGCCATGATGGCGGCGCCGGCGCGAGCAGCAGCGTCGGTGAGAACCGCCGCAGCGCAGCCAAAGTCGAATTGTGTCTCTGCCGTAGTCGGCGCTGTTGTCTGTCTTGGGGCTGACAAGGCAAAATGCTCATCTGTGACGTTGATTCGTTCGCGCCCGTCGATGCGGCACATCGGGGCTGGCGCGATCCCCATGTAACAGAAATTCCGGCGTGGGCCACGTCATCTCCGCTTAGGGGCGGAAGCGAAGGAGGAGGCCATGACCGAGCCGACGGCACTCGGTGATCTTGAGCTTGCGGCGCTTGTCTCAAGCCGCATTTGCCACGACGTGATCAATCCGGTTGCGGCCATTTCTAACGGGCTCGAGATGCTCGGTGAGGAGCCCGACCAGGCGATGCGCGACGCCGCCATGGACTTGATCCGCAAAAGCGCGGCGCAAGCCTCGGCGAAGCTGCAATTTGCCCGGCTCGCCTTCGGCGCCGCAGGATCATCTGGCGCCGAGATCGATCTTCGCGACGCGGAGAGGGTCGCGCGAGATTTCGTGGCGGGAAGCGGCAAGCATCAGGTGGCCTGGCAGGGGCCGGCGGTGACACTGCCGAAGAACAAGGTGAAGCTGCTGCTCAATCTCGTGGCGCTCGGCGTGGTCGCGCTTCCCCGCGGCGGTACCTTGCACGTCACGATTGCCGGCACTCCGCCCAGCGTAAGTTTCACGGTCAGCGCCAAAGGCGATGCGGCAAAGCTATCAGATGAGGTGAAGAGCCTGCTTGCAGGCACGAACGGTGTTGCGATCGATGCCCACTCCGTTCAGCCCTATTATGCACGGCGGGTCGCGGCGGCTGCAGGAATGGTCTTGAAGATCGACGCCCGCCACGGCGAGGTCGAGCTCACGGCCGCCTAGCCAGCGCCAGCACTCATCTCGTTGCGCAGCTTCTCATTGCCCGGCATCGCGGGCCCGAGTTGATCGGAAGTGATGGGGGAAACTTAAGCTGCGGCTTCGGACTCGTCTTCCGGGTTGCGCAGCACGTAGCCGCGTCCCCACACCGTCTCGATATAGTGCTTGCCGCCGGTCGCCGCTGCGAGCTTCTTGCGCAGCTTGCAGATAAACACGTCGATGATCTTGAGCTCAGGCTCGTCCATTCCCCCATAGAGATGGTTCAGGAACATCTCCTTGGTCAGCGTTGTGCCTTTGCGAAGCGAGAGCAGCTCGAGCATCTGGTATTCCTTCCCGGTCAGATGCACGCGCTGGCCATTAACGTCCACGGTCTTGGTGTCGAGGTTGACCTTAAGCCCGCCGGTCTGGATCACCGACTGGGCGTGACCCTTGGAGCGGCGCACGATGGCGTGGATGCGGGCGACGAGCTCGTCCTTGTGGAACGGCTTGGTCATATAGTCGTCGGCGCCGAAGCCGAGGCCCCGGACCTTGTCTTCGATGCCGGCCATACCAGAAAGGATCAAGATGGGGGTCTGCACCTTGCTCACCCTGAGCGTCTTGAGCACCTCATAGCCGCTCATGTCGGGGAGGTTCAGGTCGAGCAATATAATGTCGTAGTCGTAGATCTTGCCGAGGTCGACGCCCTCCTCGCCGAGGTCCGTCTTGTAGACGTTGAAGCCTTCCGACTGCAGCATCAATTCGATGCTTTGCGCGGTCGCGCTATCGTCCTCGATCAGAAGAACCCTCATTTGAAATCCCCCGTCCGTCCTAAAGTCTGGTTATCCCCTGACCCATAACGCCACGCAGATTGGTTAATTCGAATCAACAAATTAACGTCCAATAGTTAACAAAAGCTTGGCCCAAGGCGAGCGCTAACCATCCATTCACGAACACATACGCTTCAAATGCCGGTCCTATGGTTTACCGGCCCTTAAGTCATGTTGGGGATGATCGGAGTCGAGGGCAGGGGGCTCCGGTCGCGATCTGGCGGGATCGTTCGAGGCGGATTGCCGAGTCCGATCATGGACTTCGGCAGCACAGTCTCGCCGGGTTCTTTCTGCCTGAAGCCGCCGTCGTGTCGTCCGAGCCGATTGCTGGAACCCTGGTTGTTCGGCTTGTGCTTTGGCGTCGCCGGCATGAATATCTGTGTGGCCCAGCAGAGTTGGGGGTAGTGAGTAATGAAGTCACGCGACGCAGTGATCCGCTTGAAGCGCTTTGAGGTCGAGGAGAAGCGCCGGAAGGTTGCCGAGATCGAGGCCATGATCGGCGACTTCAACCATATGGCTTGCGACCTCGACCGCCAGATCGCGATCGAGCAGGAGCGGGCCGGCATAACCGACGTCAACCACTACGCCTATCCGACCTTCGCCAAGGCGGCGATCCAGAGGCGCAACAATCTGACCGCATCGGCCGCAGACCTCCAGGCGAGGCTCGAGGCGGCGCGCGGGGAGCTCGATGAAGCTTGCGCCGACCTCAGGAAGATGGAGCTCCTCGAGGAACGCGACTTGCGTTTGGATCCGGCCCGTGCTCATACCCAGCCGGATCTCGAGCCGCTGGGCATCCAGCGCGCCGCGGGCTAGGAGCCTTGCTTCGCCGTGGCGCGCGCGCCAGCGGGAAGTGCAGGTAACGGGTCCCAGGGCCGTCTTCGGTGCTTGACAGCAAAAAGGCAAGGCGGAGGCCTCAATGCCGTCATTCGACATCGTCTCGAAGGTCGATCTCGCCGAGGTCGACAATGCGCTCGCCAACATGACGCGCGAGATGAGCCAGCGCTATGACTTCAAGAATTCGCAGTCGCGGATCGAGCGTAATGGCTCCGAGATCACGCTCAATGCCGACGACGAGCTCAAGCTCAAGCAGATGCATGAGTTGTTGCAGGGCCATCTTGCCCGCCGCAAAGTTGACGCAGGCGTCATCGACTACAAGCCTCTGGAAAAGGCTGCCGGACAGGCGGTGCGGCAGAATGCGCTGATCAGGCAGGGCATCGACCGCGAGCTTGCCAAGCGTCTGGTCAAGGAAGTGAAGGACAAGAAGTTCAAGGTGCAGGTCACGGTGCAGGGCGACGAGCTCAGAGTTTCGGGCAAGAAGCGCGACGATCTGCAGGCGGTGATCCAGCACGTGAAGGGGCTCTCGGTCGAGCAGCCGCTGCAATATGTGAATTTCCGCGACTAAGGCGGTCGCGCACTCGCGGGGTAGTGCCGTGTCACGAGTTGTGTTCTCAGTTCTGATTTCGGTTTTGGCATCAGCATTGATTGCCGGCTGCGCCTGGAAGCCGAGCGGCCTTTCACTTGGTGGCGGACTGCTCGGCCGCGGCGATGCGACCGCGGATGCCTCTCCTGAAGCATCCAGTGAAAGCACCGGTGCGTTGCCAGCTTCCGCTGCGACCAGGATGCAGATCGCAGCAGCGAAGCCGGTCGATGCCTATGTGATGCTCGGCGGGCGTATCAAGACCTGCTGGTTCAATGCCGATGCGCCACTCCTGCCGGAGCACGTCTACCGCGCCGATGTGAGCCCGGACGGCAGCAAGGTGCAGATTACCATCCACAAGAAGATCGCGCTCGGCCGCGCCGGTGCGCCCACCTACGCCATCGATTTCAATCAGCAGGGCGGCTACACCATCGTTACCACGCAAAATCGCGGTATGACGCCCGAGCTCGCCGCCAAGATGCAGTTCGACATCGACCGCTGGAAGCGCGGCGAAACGAATTGCAGCAAGCAGATCCCGAAGGCCGTCACGGCCTCGGCGCCGGCTCCTCGCTAAATCAAGTCTCCAGCTACATCCGCGAAGAGATGCCGGATGGGCTGATCGCCTTCCTTAGCCATGCGCTCGGCTACGATCAGGCGATGGCATTGCTGTGGATCGCGCTCGAGACAAAGCAGGCAGACAGGCTTAGCCGCAGCTAGGCCTAGAGCTTCGCCCAAGTTCAAGCAACGCTTCTGGCTCTTCGAGGTGGTGACGGAAAATGCGCTCGAAGCTCTGGTGATCGCCCGAGCGCGCAGCCTCGCGTCCCTGCTTTGGCGTGCCGAGTCCGCGGAGATGCCGATAGCCGGTTCCCGCCTCAGAGAGATGCTGGGCGAGGGGGTTCTTGGAGAAGCCCTTCTTGCGCGAGACTGGCGCTGCGCGGATGTCGAGCACTAGGGCAACGCCGGCCTTGGTAGCGCGCCGATGAAGCCATCAACGGTCGCGCCCTCATATCCGATGGTGAAGATGGGATGCTGCGCCCTAGCCATCTCTCGCCAACGCGTCATGCCCGGCCTTATGCCGGGCATCCACGACTTAGCATGTTCGAGGGCGAAAACGTGGATGGCCGGGACAAGTCCGGCCATGACGAAGAGTGTAACGAACGCAGCCTAGAGCTTAGCTGCCGCGATAGTCCTGGATGCGGGTGGCGCGCAAGCCCGGAAGGCCGTGCTTGTCGATCGATCTCTGCCAGCTCAGGAACTCGTCCACCGTCAGGGTGTAGCGCTCGCAGGCCTCTTCAAGGCTGATCAGCCCGCCGCGCACGGCGGCAACCACCTCGGCCTTGCGGCGGATGACCCACCGCTTGGTGTCCTTGGGCGGGAGATCGGCGACGGTCAGCGGGCTGCCGTCGGGGCCGATCACATATCTGACGCGCGGCCTGTAATGCTCGGTCATCGTACTCACAACACCATCTCTCGATGAGCCAACGTGATCGTGAGACTAACCG
>JBKOWI010000003.1:0-23468 GCA_046724315.1 Pseudomonadota bacterium
CAAGCCATGCGCGAGAAAGCCCGCGCCGAAGGCCGCGCTCCCGGCTATGACGGCACTTGGCGTCATCGTGATCCATCCGAGGCTCCGCCGGGTATCGAGCCTGCCATTCGCTTCAAGGCGCCGCGTGAGGGCGAGACAATCATCGAGGATCGCGTGCAGGGCCGGGTCGTCTTTGCCAACAAAGATCTAGACGATCTCGTGATCCTGCGGAGCGACGGCTCGCCAACCTATAATCTTTCAGTCGTGGTCGATGACCACGACATGGGTATCACCCACGTCATTCGTGGCGACGATCATCTCACCAATGCGGCGCGCCAGACCCAGATCTACAAGGCGCTCGGCTGGGAGACTCCGGTGTTTGCCCATGTGCCGCTCATCCACGGTCCCGACGGCGCCAAGCTCTCAAAGCGCCATGGCGCGCTCGGCGTGGAAGCCTATCGCGCCATGGGCTATCTGCCGGCGGCGCTCCGTAACCATCTCGTGCGGCTCGGCTGGAGCCATGGCGATGCCGAGACCATGTCCACCGAGGAAATGGTGCGGTGGTTCGATCTCGATGGAATCGGCCGCTCGGCGGCGCGGTTCGACTTCGCTAAGCTCGAGAACCTCAACGGCCATTATCTGCGCGCGACTCCGGACGCTGAAATCGTCGGACGACTGAAGGCGCTTCTTCCGGAGCTTCCCAACGGTGCAGCACTTGCCGAGCGCGTGGGCGAGAAAGGCTGGCGCAAACTGAAACGTGCTATGCCGGGCCTCAAGGAGCGTGCCAAGACGCTGGTGGAGCTGCTCGACAGTGCCGACTATCTCTTTGCCAAGCGGCCCCTCGAGCTGGATGACCAAGCCAATAAGCTTGTCGACGCCGCCGGTCGAGAGACGCTTTCCACTCTCCTCCCTCGCCTTGAAGCTCTCCCCTCCTGGAAGCCCGAGGCGCTCGAGGCCGAAGTCCGCGCCTTCGCTGGAGAGACCGGGCGGAAGCTCGGCAAGGTTGCACAACCACTCCGGGCAGCCCTCACGGGCAAATCAACGTCGCCCGGCATTTTTGATGTGCTCGAGATGCTCGGTCGCGAGGAGTCCCTTGCCCGAATTCGCGATCGGGTGCAGTGAAGGACGTTGCTTAACTTTTGAGCAAGACCGCATGTTGCACTGCGAGAAAAACAGGACGAATATGTGCGGCAGTGCAATACGAGTTCGTTAGCGCCGCAACGGTTGGTCTAACCCAGCGTTCGTTAGCGACCAGCTTCCCAAGATCGCAGAGGAGCTTTTAGATGAGCGTCGCAGAAAACCTCCGCGCGTCGGACGCCGCCGAGGCATCTATTTTGATCGACGGCGCGACTTACGAGTTGCCCGTCCGCAAGGGCACGATGGGCCCCCCCGTCATCGACATCAACACGTTCTATCAGGACACCGGCTGCTTTACCTACGACCCGGGCTTCACCTCCACCGCGAGCTGCGAGTCGAAGATCACGTTTATCGACGGCGACAAGGGCATCCTGCTCTATCGCGGATACCCGATCGACCAGCTTGCCGAGCACGGCAACTTCATCGAGACCTGCTACTTGCTGCTTTACGGCGAGCTTCCCAGCCGTGAGCAGTATCGCGCGTTCGACGACCGCATCGTGAAGCACACGATGGTGCACGAGCAGATGACCCGGTTCTACACCGGGTTCCGCCGCGACGCGCATCCCATGGCCGTCATGGTCGGCGTGGTAGGTGCGCTATCGGCCTTCTATCACGACTCGATCGACATCAAGGATCCCGAGCAGCGCGAGATGGCATCCATCCGCATGATCGCCAAGATGCCGACGATCGCCGCCATGGCCTACAAATACTCGATCGGCCAGCCCTTCATCTATCCGCGCAACGAGCTTAGCTACGCGGCGAACTTTTTGCATATGTGCTTCGCCGTTCCTTGCGAGGAATACAAGGTCGACCCGATCCTCGCGCGTGCCATGGACCGCATCTTCATCCTACACGCTGACCATGAGCAGAACGCTTCGACCTCGACCGTACGACTTGCCGGCTCCTCAGGTGCAAATCCCTTTGCCTGTATCTCTGCGGGTATCGCGTGCTTGTGGGGCCCCGCTCACGGGGGCGCCAACGAGGCTGCGCTTCAGATGTTACAGGAGATCGGCACGGTCGATCGCATTCCGGAATATATCAAGCGGGCAAAGGACAAGAGTGATCCGTTCCGGCTCATGGGCTTCGGTCACCGCGTCTATAAGAACTATGATCCGCGGGCGAAGATCATGCAGAAGACATGTCATGAGGTGCTGGACGCTGTCGGTCACGGCGACGACCCGATCCTCAAGGTCGCGCTCGAGCTCGAGCGCATCGCGCTGTCGGACGATTACTTCATCCAGAAGAAGCTCTACCCTAACATCGACTTCTATTCGGGCATCACGCTCAAGGCGCTGGGCTTCCCCACCGACATGTTCACCGTGCTGTTCGCGATCGCGCGGACGGTCGGCTGGATCGCGCAGTGGAAGGAGATGATCGAGGATCCCTCGCAGCGTATTGGCAGACCTCGCCAGCTTTATACTGGCGCGGTGGAACGTCCCTATGTGCTGGCCGAGGAGCGCGCCTAGGAGCCGCCCGGCCCAGCTATGCCAACGAGAAAGAGGCCGTGCTGATTTGCGGCGTCGATGGTCGTCGCCTGTTCGGCCATCAGCACCTGTCCTGCTGCCACGGCAATCCCGGCAAGACCCGCGGCGGCCGCTTTCAGAACGGTGTCTGCACCGATAGTAGGCAGATCGACGCGCTGCTCCTGTCCCGGCTTGGGTGCTTTGGCAAGGACGCCGGCGCGGGTATGGCGTCCCGTCCTGCCGGATTTGCGAAGCTCGGCGCACCGGACGAGCATTGCGTCGGTTCCTTCGGCGGCTTCGACAGCAATCACGTGGCCTCTGACCACGACGGCGGCTTGTCCGACATCGAGGCGGCCGAGTGCGCCGACCACTTTGAAAGCCATATCGATGTCGGCCTGATCCTCCGCCGACGGCGACACTTTGCCGAGCGTGCCGTGTCCGGCCAGAAGATTGGGCGCCACATCGCCTGCCCCGTGCACCCGATACCCCTTCTGTTCGAAGAAACGGACGATTCTCGACAGCACGTGATCGTCACCGCCTTTGCCGAGGCTAAGAAGAAAGGGCAAGGTCTTAAGGGCGCCGAGATCGAATTTGACATTGGCGAGATCCGGCCGGTTCACGCCACCGATTATGACAAGATCGCCGCAGCCATTCTTTTCGAGGGCCGCGAACATCTTGCCGATCTCACCCCATTTGATCCAGGTATGCGGAAATCGCTCGATCTCCTGCCGCGCCTCGCCACGAATGGCGACAATGTGCAGAGGAAGTCCCCGCGCCGATGCCGCCTCTGCCAACACGCAAGGAAGCGGACCTCGTCCGGCGATAATCCCAAGCGGGCCTGTTATCTTGCTCGCTTCAGGTCCGGTCCGACTCCCACTTTCATCGGGCAGGCGGTGCGGCATTGTTCGGTACGCAGAATTGGCGGTCCGATTGCGTTTTGATGAACTCGATGACCTGCTTGGTAAGCGGGTTTGTCGAGAACATGCTTTCCACGTCCTCCAGCCGCTCCTTCAGCGTTCCTTCGGTCGAAAATAGCATGCGATAGGCCTGGCGAAGCTCATGGATCTGATCGCGCGGGAAACCCTTGCGCTTGAGCCCGACAATGTTGAGCCCGCAAAGATTGGCGCGATTGCCGATGGCCATCCCAAATGGGATGACGTCGGCGGTGATCCCCGACATTCCGCCGATAAATGCGTAGGCGCCGATGCGCACGAATTGGTGTACGGCGGAGAGCCCGCCGATAATGGCGCCATCGCCAATCGTGACGTGACCGCCCAAGGTGGCTCCGTTCACCAGCGTCACGCTGTCGCCGACTTCGCAATCGTGAGCGACATGCGCGCCGATCATCAAGAGGCAGTTGGACCCGACCTTGGTCGACATATGGCCGCCTTCGGTACCCGGATTGACGGTGGCGTGTTCCCTAATGATCGTTTTGGCACCGATAGTTAGCGTGCTTGGCTCACCGTGAAACTTCACGTCCTGCGGCGCCTGGCCGATCGATGCGAAAGGGAACACCTTACATTCCGGACCGAGTGTCGTACGGCCGGTAATGACAGCATGGGAATGGACCACAACACCGTCGCCGAGTTCGACATCAGGTCCGATCACGCAAAAGGGGCCGATCTCTACGTTCGTCCCAAGTTTCGCGCTTGGATCGACCACGGCGGTCGCATGGATGTTGGCCATGCTCGCCCTGGCTAAGTCTCAACGATGACTGCGCTGACTTCGGCCTCCGCGACTAGAGTGCCGTCGACATGCGCCTGGGCCCTGAAGCGCCAGACGCGTCCGCGATTGCGCATCTTCTGGACGTGATAATGAACGGTGTCGCCCGGAACGACCGGGCGGCGGAAGCGTGCCTTGTCGATAGCCATGAAATAGACGAGCGGCGGCTGCTTGAACTCTTCGATGTGGCGCATGCAAAGCGCGCCGGCGGTCTGCGCCATGCCTTCGATGAGCAGCACGCCCGGCATGACAGGATTGCCGGGGAAATGTCCTTGAAAGTACGGCTCGTTCGCGGTCACGTTCTTGATGCCGGTGGCTGAGCGGTCCCCGTCCATGTCGATGATGCGATCGACAAGGAGGAATGGGTAGCGATGCGGCAGAAGCTTGAGGATGTCCGTGACCTCAGCCCTTCCGAGCTTCGCTTTCACTCCGCTTTCGTTCATAAACCCCGGCTCCTGAGGCCTTGAGCTAGCGACAGGTTACTTGCCCGACCCGCTCGAGCCATCGTCCTGGTCAAGCTTCAAATCCTTGCTCTCGGCGAGCTTGCGCAACAGCGTAAGCTCTCTGAACCATAGCCGCACCGGCTTGGCCGGGGTGCCACCCCAGCGCACACCAGGCGGTACATCGGCCCGCACATTACTGCTTGCCGCAATCTGAGCGCCAGCACCGATCTTGACATGGCCCACGACGCCTACTTGGCCACCAAGGGCTACGAAATCCCCAAGTTCCGCGCTCCCGGAGATACCGGTTTGGGCCACGATGATGCAATGCCTTCCGATCACCACGTTGTGCCCGATTTGCACGAGATTATCAATTTTCGTGCCCTCCCCTATCACGGTGTCTCGTAAGGCACCCCGGTCAATGGTGGTGTTGGCGCCGATCTCGACGCCGTCCTGAATGATGACCCGGCCGATCTGAGGCACCTTGGCGTGCCCTGTCTTTCCCATGGCGAAGCCAAACCCGTCCTGGCCGACGGCCACTCCGGCATGGAGCGTGACATTGTTGCCGATGAGGGCGTGGGTCACCGAGGCATTTGGGCCGATATAGCAGCCACGCCCCACATGGATCCGGTAGCCAATCACCGTGCCTGCCGCAATGATTGTACCAGCTCCGATTCGCGCTTCTGGCCCGATGACCGCGCCAGGCTCCACGATCACTCCGGCTTCAAGCGCTGCGCTTGGGTGGACCGATGACCGGTCGAAGCCGCCGCCCTCGACGGCGGCTTTTGGATTGAGCGCGTCGGGATAGAACAGCGCGAGCGCCCGGGCAAAGGCGCGATAAGGCTCAGGCGTGACGAGGCAGATGGTGTCTGTTGGGCCTTGGCCTGCAAATTTCGGAGCGACAAGACAGGCGCTCGCCCCAGTCGTGGCAAACACCGGCAAATATTTCGGATTGTCGAGAAAGGACAGGTCGCCAGGCCCCGCGCTGTCGAGCGGCCTCACGTCCTTGATCGGAAGGTCAAGATCCGCGCCGTTCGCCGCCTTGGCATTGGCTGCCTCGGCGACAATACCCAGACTGAAAGGGCCGGCTCGCTCGAAGAAACCAGGATGTTCCATCAGAGTATCGGTGGCCGGCGCCGCGGCATGGTCCATGGCGCAAAGCCATAAACGGAAACCGCTTCCTTTAGAAGTTGGTTGAAGCGCCGAAACGGAAAATCTCGGTCTTGTCGAAATCCGCTTTGAGCAAGGCCTGAGCAATATCGGCGCGGAGCGGACCAAGCGGCGACTGCCAGATGATGCTGAAACCGCTCGACAGGCGAACCTGTGAGCTGTTGAATATGAAACTCCCTTCTTTAGCCACGGCGTTCAGCGCAAAGTCGCTAGGGTCGAACAGAGAGCCCGCGTCGACGAATACGGCACCCTGCATGCCGATATTGTCGGGAATGAACGGGAACGGGAAACGTAGCTCGGCGGTGGTCGCCCAGTAGACCTTGCCGCCGAGGGCATCCTTCGAGCAGGGACGGACACGTTCGCCGGTAACCGGGTCTTCGCACGCATCGCGCGGGCCGATACCCGCCCGCTTGAAGCCACGAATGGTCTCGCCGCCCTTGAAGAAGAGATCGGTCATGCGCACGTCATCGCCGCCCCATCCTTCGATATTGCCGCCCTGCACGCGTCCGACCAAAGTGAGCTTGTTGGTGATGGGGTAGTATCCGCGCGCATCCGCCACCGACCTGATGTAGTTCACGTCACCACCGACGCCGGCAAGGTCCTGGGAGAAGGAAGCAAAAATGCCGCTGGTCGGCGATTGCGGAAGGTTGCGGGTGTCGTAGGCGACGGTGTAGCCGACGCTCGAAACGTTCGACGTGCCTGCCGACTCCTTGACGGCTAGCGAGGCGTTGTTACTCACGTCGAAAATCTCTTCGTTGACGAATTTATAGCGCAAGCCGAGCTGGGTGTTATCCGCAATGGGGAAGCCGAGCCGAATGTCGCCGCCGGCATCGCGTTGGCTGAACGAGGCCACGTCCTGGAAATCCACTTCCTTGTAGAACACGTCGAAGCCCGCAGCGAGGTTGCGATCGAGGAAATGAGGCTCGGTGAAACTGAAATCGACCTGGGCGCGCTCAAGGCTTCCGGAGAAGCCTAGCCTGACATATTGGCCTTTGCCCATCAGGTTGCGCTCGGTGATGCTGATGTCGCCGATCACGCCCTCGCTCGTTGAATAGCCGGCGCCGAAGGACAGTTCGCCGGTCGGCTGCTCTTCTACTTTGACCACGATGATCACGCGGTCGGGCCCGCTGCCGGGCTGGGTGTCAATGTCGACAGTCTTGAAGAAGCCAAGCGCGCGTAAGCGTTTGCGCGCAGCCTCGACCAGCAGGCGGTTGAACGCGTCGCCTTCGGCGAGCCGGAACTCGCGCCTGATCACGTTGTCCTCGGTGCGGAAGTTGCCGACGATGTTGATGCGTTCGATGTAAATCCGCGGGCCTTCATCGATGGTGTAGACGATGCCCATAGTATGGGTCGCCTCGTCGCGCTCGAAGCGTGGCCTTACCTGGCCGAAAGCGTACCCCTGCTGAGACACCTCGATGGTCAGCGCTTCGACGGTTTTTTCCACCTTCTCGGCATTGTACACGCGACCAGTCCTGGTAAGGATCACATGCCTTAGAGCGTCGACATTGACCGAAGGCAGAGCGCTTTCGACATCGATGGGGCCGAAGCGATAGCGTTCACCCTCCTCGATGGTGAAGGTAATGAAAAAGCCCCTTCCGTCGCGGTCGAGATCGGCGGTCGCCGACACGATACGGACATCGGCATAGCCGTTCTTCATGTAGAACTGCCGCAGCAATTCGCGATCCAGATTGAGCCGGTCCGGATCGTAGACATTAGTGCCCTTGAGAAAGCTCAGCAGATTGGTCTGCGTAGTCGAGATTACGTAACGGAGCTGCGAATCGCTGAAGGCAGAATTGCCGATGAAGTTGATGGCACGGACCTTGGTGCTTGGTCCCTCGCTGATCTCGAAGACGACGTCGATGCGGTTGTTATCGAGGTTGATAATCTTGGGATCAACCTGGGCAGCGTATAGGCCTTGCCGCCGATAGACATCGAGGATTCGCTGCACGTCGGCCTGAACGCGGGCGCGCGTATAGACTGCCCTCGCCTTAAGCTGGACCTCGGCTGCAAGCGTTTCGTCCTCGACTTCGCGATTCCCCTCGAAGGCGACCCGGCTGACTATCGGATTCTCCAACAGGACGATGACGATGGTCGACCCTTCGCGCCTGATGCGCACGTCCTGAAAAAGGCCGGTGGCAAAGAGCGCCTTCAGCGATTCGTCGACTTTGGCGGGATCGTAAGCATCGCCGGTCGAAAAGGTGAGATAGGAGCGGACCGTCTCGGGCTCCACTCGCTTATTACCCTCGACACGTATGTCCTGAATGACGCCCTGGGCATAGGCCGAGGATTCCCCAAAGCACGCGCCAAGGCCCAGCGAGAGCGGGACGCTACACCACACAACGAGGGCCGCAAGCAGCCCTCTAGCCAACGTCCACCGCACCATTACTGGTGTCTTCCCCTCAAAGCCGATCCCCGCCGCCGCTCAGGCTTCCGGCTTGAAACTGGCCATTGTTTTGTGGCCGATTTTTGGTTCTGGCCCCCTAGCACTGGCGGGGGCCGATGGGCCCCCGCCGAACGCTACGCTCCGTGTGCCAATCTTACAAAAATTTCAAATGAATCAAGTCATTCCAGGTTGCAAAAATCATCAACATCAACACGAAAGCGAGCCCAATCCGGAAACCAATTTCCTGGGTGTTCTCGCTTAGAGGGCGACCCCTGATTGCTTCGATGCTGTAGAACAGAAGATGACCGCCATCGAGCATAGGTATCGGGAACAAATTCAGGAGCCCAATACTCACCGAGATAATCGCGGCGAGGTTGAGAAGGGCAACAAAGCCCGCGCTTGCGACCTGGCCCGAAACCTGCGCGATGCGAATCGGTCCTCCGAGCTGATCCGCCGATTCACGGCCGGTGACGACATCATAGAGATAACCAAGCGAGCGGGAGACCACGAAGTAGCATTCCTTCACGGCCATGACGAAGGCAGTTGCCGGGTCATGACGCTTCAGCGTCCAATCGTCGGCCGAGGCGCTCCGCTGAATCCCCAGCAGCCCCATCCGCATCTCGTTGCCGAAACGGTCAGTGATGGTCTTGAGCTCCGGCGTCGCCGTGATGTCCACGAATTTGCCACCCCGCTCGACTGTGAAGTGAAGCGATTGGTTGGGGCTCACGCCGACGATCCGCTGCATCTCGCCGAAGCTTTCAATGGCTTGCCCGTCGATGCTCACGACCTTGTCGCCGACCATGAACCCGGCGCGTTCGGCGGCACTCCCGGGATTTACGACATCGACTTTGGCCGCCGTGACCCGCTCGCCGAACAGGGAAAAGATCGCTGTGAAGATGGCGATCGCGAGCACGAAATTGGCGATCGGGCCAGCCGCCACCACCGCGGCGCGGGCCGCCAATGGCTTCTCCTGAAAGCTTTGCTTCCGCTCCTCAGGAGTCAGTTTTTCAAGTGCCTTCCGTCCGCCTGCGCTGGCGGCATTCTCGTCGTCGATAAATTTGACGTAGCCGCCAAGCGGGATCCAGCTCAGCTTCCATCGGGTGCCATGCTTGTCGGTGAAGCCGAAGATCTCAGGCCCAAAGCCAATGGAAAACGCCTTGACGCCCACACCACACCAGCGGGCTACGAGGAAATGGCCGAACTCGTGGAAGAAGACGACGACAGTCAAAACAAACAGAAATCCCACGATCGTATCAAGCACCATGGCTTCAGAACCTTTGAATCGAAAGAGTTTTTCCAGGTTGCGCTTGTGTCACTAGATTAAGACTTCTTGGCGACTGGTCCAGCCCCTAGCTAAATCGTGAGAGAAGGGAGCGAGCGCAACCCCTCGCCTCATCGTCGATTGCGAGGACATCCTGGACACTAAGACGGGGCAAGCTGGCAAGAGAGACGCTCGAGGTCAGCGTCTCTTCCACCACGCTGGCGATCGCAAGGAAGCCAATCCGCTTTGCGAGAAATGCCTCAACCGCGATCTCGTTTGCGGCATTTAACACCGTGGCGGCGCTTCCTCCCGCTACAAGCACCTCGCGAGCAAGTCGAAGTGCTGGGAAACGCCTCGCATCCGGCGTCTCGAAACTGAGCGTTCCCAATGCTGCGAGATCGAGGCGCTTGGTTGGCGCGTGCATGCGCTCTGGCCATGCGAGGCTATAGGCGATTGGCGTGCGCATGTCGGGGCAGCTCAACTGGGCAAGCACCGAGCCGTCACTCAGGTGAACCAAGCAATGCACGATCGACTGAGGATGAATAAGGACATCGAGCTTGTCGGGTGCGAGCGCGAAAAGATGATGAGCTTCAAGAAGCTCCAAGCCCTTATTCATAAGCGTGGCAGAATCGATCGTTACTTTTGGCCCCATCGACCAATTCGGGTGATTGAGGGCTTGTTCAGGCTGCGCGGTTTTCATCTGCTCAAGAGTCCATGAGCGGAACGGGCCCCCGGAAGCCGTAAGACAAACGCGCTCGATGCGATCCTTTGAAGTGCCGACCATCGCCTGGAAAGCGGCTGAATGCTCCGAATCGACAGGAAGCAGCGTGGTCCCGGCGCGAGCGACCTCTCCCATGAAGATATCGCCCGCCGACACGAGGCACTCCTTGTTGGCGAGTGCCGTCGCGGTCCCCTGTCGAACGGCCTCGAGCGTAGGCTTGAGCCCGGCTGCGCCGACGATTGCCGCCATCACCCAGTCGGCGGGTCTGCTCGCTGCCTCAAGCAGTGCTTGGTCCCCCGCCG
The DNA here is from genome assembly GCA_046724315.1 of Pseudomonadota bacterium. Lineage (GTDB taxonomy): Bacteria > Pseudomonadota > Alphaproteobacteria > Rhizobiales > Methyloligellaceae > Methyloceanibacter. The sequence continues at coordinate 10,579 of JBKOWI010000003.1, forward strand.
CCACTTCGATGCCGGTGCCGGCAAGTGCTGCACGAAGAGCTGCGTAGCAAGCCGGCTCGGCGATCACGGCAAGCTCGGCGCCATGGAGAACGGCGAGCTCGGCGAGACGGCTGACGTTCTGGCCACCGGTTAACGCCACAACGCGATAAGCTCCCGGATTGCGGCCGATCAGGTCGAGAGTGCTTTCGCCGATGGAACCTGTGGCACCGAGAACGGAAATACGGCGCGGCCGGATGGCGCGAGTCTCAATCTCGATGGCCATCGACGTCAGTGACGAAGCCATAATCCTGCCTCACCAAACGAGCAGCGCACGGCCGGGATTGGCTGGGTCGCGAAGCGCGATCAGGCTCGCGAGGACCGCAGCCGCAAGAAGGCCATCGATGCGGTCGAGCAATCCGCCATGTCCGGGGATGAGCTGGCTCATATCTTTAGCTCCGAAGCGGCGCTTCACGGCGCTTTCGAACAGGTCTCCCGCCTGGCAGGCGAGTGCGAGCGCCACGCTGACAGCTGCAAGCCCAATTGGCCTCGTACCGCCCATCGCTAGCGCGAAGGCATAGCCGACGACTGCGGGTACCACGGCCCCGATGATAAACCCGCTCCAGGTCTTGCGGGGGGAAATGCGGGGAGCGAGCTTAGGACCGCCAATGAGGCGTCCTGCCGCATAGGACGCCGTGTCAGTCGTCCAGGCAACCGCAAAGAGGTAGAGCACGGCGATGGCGCCGAAAGCCTGATCGCTGCGGAGCCACACCAAGGCGCAAGCTGGCAGAGCGGCGTAAGCAAGCCCTGCCAGGGACCATCCAAGCGTGCTCGAGGAGAGGCCGACGAAACCAATCGCGGCGATCAAGGCGACAAGAGCAATCAGTGCAAGATCCGGCTGGCCGAGCACAACGCAAATGACCAGAGCAGCCACGCCCACAGCCTCGATGATGGCGATGCCATCGAAGCTCTTGCCTCTGACGAGGCGACCCCACTCCCAGGCTACGATCGTGCCTGATGCGATCACGAGGAGCGCGAAGGTCCAAGGGCTCGCGACCGCGGCACCAAGAGAGATAGCGGCAAGGACGAGCGCCGACGCCACGCGCAAAGCGACTTCTGGCTTCCGGCCTTCTGCTCCCTTGGGCTTTTTTTCGGGAAGCGCTCGGGTCCCTGTCACGCGGTCGATCTCGCCGAGGTTCCGCCAAAACGGCGACTGCGCCGCTGATATTCGGCGATTGCGGCTTCGAGTTGCTCGCGCGAGAAGTCAGGCCAATAGGTATCGATAAACACGAATTCGGCATAAGCGAGCTGCCAGAGAAGAAAGTTCGACAGACGCAGCTCGCCGCTCGTGCGGATGAGAAGGTCCGGGTCCGGGAGACCGGCGGTGTCGAGGTAGGCACCGAGGCACTCCGGCGTCACCAGTGCCGGTGCGAGTGTGCCGCTCGCGACATCCTCGGCGATGCGCCGCGCAGCCCGAGCAATCTCGTCCCGAGCGCCGTAGTTAAAAGCGATGGTGAGATTGAGCGCGGTATTCTTCTTAGTGAGATCGACGGCATCGTCGATCAGTCTCAGAATCTCGGTGTCCAGTCCGGCGCGCGTGCCGATCACGCGGATTTTTACGCCGTTCTTATGCAAGTCGGCGAGATCGCGCCTGATGAAGCGACGCAGCAGGCCAAACAGATCGTTGATTTCCTGTTTCGGGCGCGTCCAGTTTTCCGATGAGAAGCTGAAGAGAGTGAGATGCGTGATGCCGAGCTCGATACAAGCCTCGACCGTGCGCCTGACAGTTTCTACGCCTTGGCGATGACCTTCGGCGCGCGGTAGTCCGCGTTCGGCGGCCCAGCGGCCATTGCCATCCATGATGATGGCGACGTGACAAGGGGCTGGTCTGTCGGCTCCCTGCCAGGCGAGCTTATCCATCGCAAGAGTCACGTTCGACCGCTCCAGTTTGGGTGACGACCCGCCTTGCCTCATCAGACCTGCATAATCTCGGCTTCCTTGCTGGCAAGGACTTCGTCGATTTCTTTGATGATCCTATCGGTCAAATCCTGCACCTTGGTCGAAAGCGAATGGTGCTCGTCCTTTCCCATCTCGTGATCTTTCTCCGCCTTTTTTAGATGCTCCATACCGTCGCGACGCACATTACGCACGGCAACGCGAGCCTGTTCGGCGTATTTGTGCGCGACTTTGGCAATCTCGTGACGGCGCTCCTGGTTAAGCTCGGGAATCGGGATGCGCAACAGCGCGCCTTCCACGACAGGATTGAGCCCGAGGTCCGACTCTCTGATGGCGCGCTCCACGGCGCCTGCCTGGCCGCGGTCCCACACCTGCACAGTGATCAACCGCGCCTCAGGCACATTGATGGTAGCAAGCTGATTGAGCGGCATCGGGTTGCCGTAGGCCATCACGGTGATTGGGTCGAGCAGGCTTGCGCTGGCGCGGCCTGTGCGCAACCCGCTGAACTCCTGCTTCAGCACGCCCACGGCGCCACGCATCCGCCGCTCGATCTCCTTAAGGTCGAAGCTAGCCATGTCGCCCTTCCCCGCTCCCGGTTTCCCACTCCGGAGAGCGGATCCGGCACGCTTCGCGCTTCCTAGGCTCCCGTCCCGCCATCTATCGTGGTCGAGGAGCCATTCCCTTGCAACACCGCAGCCAAGCCGCCTTGGCTCTTGATTGAAAACACAATTATCGGAATCCGATTGTCCCTCGCAAGCGCGATTGCAGCCCCGTCCATGACCCGCAAATCTTGCTTAAGGACGTCATCATAAGTGAGCCGGTCATAACGGCGAGCGTTTGGCACCTTTTTGGGGTCTGCACTGTAGACGCCATCGACTTGGGTTCCCTTGAGAAGGGCGTCGCAACCCATCTCCGCGGCTCTAAGCGCCGCTGCGGTGTCGGTTGTGAAGAAGGGATTACCGGTTCCACCGGCGAAAATGACGACCCTGCCCTTTTCGAGATGATCGAGAGCTTTGTCGCGGATGTAGGCCTCGCAGACCGTGGGCATGGGGATTGCCGATAGGACGCGGGCTGGCCGGCCTTCGCGCTCGATGGCGGTCTGGAGCGCAAGCGCGTTCATTACCGTGGCGAGCATGCCCATATAGTCGGCGCGGGCGCGATCCATGCCGACTTCCGGGGCCATCAGGCCGCGAAAGATGTTGCCGCCGCCGACCACGAGACAGATCTCGGCGCCAGCAGCCACGGCTGCGGCAACATCGCGGGCAATCGGCGCAAGCACATCAAGATCGATGCCGTAACCCTTGCTGCCGGCGAGTGCCTCACCCGACATCTTGAGGAGCACCCGCCGATAGCGAAGCTTTGCAATCGCAGCAGGCTTTGCCATCAGCTCAACCTCCGGCGAAGTTGCGGGGCTTTCGAGCAGTATCGCGAATCCCTCTTGGCGCCCCGCGCGAGCTTATGACCCTGATGCCGCAGCAGCAACCTCCGCTGCGAAATCGCTGTCAGGCCGGTCGATGCCCTCGCCCAGGGCAAAGCGATAGAAACCGGTGATCTTGATCGGAGCGTCGGCCTCCTTTTCAGCGGCGACGAGCGCCTTCTCGACGGTCAGGTCCGGATCGTGCACGAATGGCTGGGCTAGGAGAACGACCTCCTCGTAGAACTTCCGGAGGCGTCCCTCGACCATCTTCTCGATAACATTTGCGGGCTTGCCCGACTCTTTCGCCTGCTCGGTCAATATCCCCCGCTCACGCTCAACCAGAGCCTTGTCGAGGCTACCGACATCGATGCTCTGCGGGTTGGCAAAAGCGATGTGCATGGCGAGCTGCCGGCCGAAGGCTTGCAGCTTTTCGGCCGCTCCGGCCGACTCGAGCGCGACGGTGACGCCGATCTTGCCGAGATTTGGAGCGATGGCGTTGTGAACGTAGCTTGCGACCACACCTTTCGCGGCTGAGAGATAGGCAGCACGGCGCAAGGTCATGTTCTCGCCAATCGAGCCGATCATTTCCTTGATCGTATCGGCCACGGTCGCTTTCCCGCTTCCGTATTTGGCCGCGGCAAGCTTATCGACATCGCCCTTGGCCGTGAGCGCAGCCGAGGCTATCTTCCGCACCATCTCCTGGAAGTTCTGATTTCGGGCGACGAAGTCGGTCTCGGAATTGACCTCGACGAGCGCAGCTTGTTTCGCTTCGGCGGCAAGGCCGATCAGCCCTTCCGCCGCGACGCGACCTGCCTTCTTGGCAGCCTTGGCGAGCCCTTTGGTACGCAGCCAATCGACCGCAGCTTCCACGTCGCCGCTCGTCGCATTCAGTGCCGTCTTGCAATCCATCATGCCCGCGCCGGTCTTCTCGCGCAGGTCCTTAACCATGGTTGCGGTAATCGTGCTCATACTTGCCTCTGTCCGTTGCGGCATCGCTGTGGTTTGCGATCCGCCTCGTTCTATTCCTCTTGCGCGTGCCCTTCGGCCTCTGCCGCCTTAGCTCGGCGACCCGGCTTCTTGCTGTCGGGTCTGGATTTGCCGTTGCCTGAACCGCTTCGCGCCGCTTTCTTCTTGGGCCTGCGGTCGGCTGAGGGCTCCTCTAAGCCTTCCTCGCTTCCAAGCCCCGGCTCGGCGACCGGTTCCTCGGCGGCGCCGAGGTCGACACCGATGGCGCCCTGTGCGCGCTCGATGCCGTCAAGGGCGGCGCGAGAGATGAGATCGCAGTAAAGCGTGATGGCGCGGCCGGCATCGTCATTCCCGGGGATGGGATGACTGATGCCCTCCGGATCGCTGTTCGAGTCGACCACCGCCACCACCGGCATATGCAATTTGCGCGCCTCAGCAATGGCAATCGACTCCTTGTTCGTGTCGATCACGAACATCAGGTCGGGCAGCGCCCCCATATCCTTGATGCCGCCAAGCGCACGCTCGAGCTTGTCCTTCTCGCGGGTGAGCTGGAGCAGCTCCTTCTTAGTGAGACCGTGGGTCTCGCCCTGAAGCATCTCCTCGAGGGACTTGAGGCGCTTGATCGAGTTCGAGATGGTGCGCCAATTAGTCAGCGTGCCGCCGAGCCAGCGATGATTGACGTAATATTGCGCGCAGGACTTCGCGGCATCGGCCACAGCCTCTGACGCTTGGCGCTTCGTGCCCACGAACAGCACGCGGCCACCTTTCGAAACCACATCGGAAACCGCGAGCAGCGCCTGATGCAGGAGCGGTACGGTTTGCGTGAGGTCGATGATGTGGATGTTATTGCGGGACCCATAGATGAACGGTGCCATCTTTGGGTTCCAACGATGGGTCTGATGACCAAAATGCACGCCAGCCTCGAGCAGCTGGCGCATGGTTACATTAGGCAGTGCCATTGGACTGCTTCACTCCTTTTTCCGGTTCTGCCGCCGCGGGATGAGAGACCGGGCCTAGCCCAAGTCACCGGAGCGAAAGCAAAGGCTAGAAGCCTAAGCGACGCTGGTCCCACGTGTGAGATGGGTGCGGTTTATAGGGATGGCCCAGCTGATTGGCAAGGCCCGCGCCCGTCAAAGTTGCACCGATCGCCTAAAGCGCGCTGATCGCGGCCACGCCTTCGACGAGCTTAAGCGTGCTTCGCTGCTTCGGCGTAGCGTCGATCCCTTGCGGGAGCACGAATTCGACCTCCCGCTTGATCTCCTCGATGCGGAGAACCAGGCGGAATTGCCCCTCTCCTCCCCGGCTCCCGACCTGTTCGGCAAGCGGCGCCAGCGCCCTTGTGCCGTCGAGATAAATCTTCATGCCGGCGTGGCAGGCCTCGGCAGCCTTGTCGAGCGAAGCAAGCTTCTGCACGCGCACCTTGACGCTTTCACCGTCGGCCTCAGCCTCGACCTCGAGTAGCACAGCCGTACCTGGCTCCAGCAACGCGCGCGAGGCGGCAAGCGCCTCCGAAAACACAACAGCCTCGAATTGGCCGGTCGGATCCGAGAAGGCGACGAAGGCATAGGCATTCCCGCTCTTGCCTTTGCGCTCCCGCGAATAGAGCACCGTGCCGGCGAGCGTGCCTACTACGCGGCGCATCCGGGCTTTTGTTGCAAACTCGATCCACGGCTCGGCGCCAAGGGCTTCCAGCGCGTCCTTATAGTCGTCGAGCGGATGGCCAGTGAGGAAGAAACCGACCGCCTCGAACTCTTTGCTGAGCCGGTCCGTCGGAATCCAGGGTTTAGCGGGACGAAGCTCGATGGCCGCAGGAGCATGATGAGCCCCGCTGAAGAGGTCGTTCTGACCCTCGGCGATCGTCTCCATCGTGCGGTTGCCGGCTGCAATCATGCGGTCGACATTGGCGAAGGCGGTGGCACGGTCGACCCCGAGCTCGTCGAGGGCACCAGCCGCGGCGAGTGTCTCGAGGGCGCGCTTGTTCACGAAGCGCGGATTGATGCGCCGTGCGAAATCCGAGACATCGCGGAATGGCCCCTTGGTCTTGCGCTCCTCGCAAATATGCTCGACCGCATGGCGGCCGACATTCTTCAGCGCGGCAAGCGAATAGCAGATGGCGTCGGCGCTCGGCATGAAGCCGACTTCGGAGTGGTTCACTGAGGGCGGGTCGACGCGAAGCCCGAGACGCCGCGCTTCTTGGGCGAAGCTGTTGAGCTTGTCGGCATTCCCGATATCGAGCGTCATTGACGCGGCGATAAACTCCGTCGGGTAGTTCGCTTTGAGGTAGGCCGTCTGGTACGCGATCAGCGCGTAAGCCGCGGCGTGCGATTTGTTGAAGCCGTAGCCAGCAAACTTGGCCACCAGCTCGAAGATATACTCGGCACGGGCCCGATCGACGCCGTTCCCGACCGCGCCCTCGACGAAGCGCGTTTTCTGCGCCGCCATTTCCTTCTTGATCTTCTTGCCCATGGCACGGCGGAGCAGATCAGCCTCACCGAGCGAAAAGCCGGAGAGGACCTGCGCGATCTGCATCACCTGCTCCTGGTAGATGATGACGCCGTAAGTCTCTTTCAGGATCGGCTCGATCATGGGATGGAGAGACTCGATTCTCTCGCGCCCGTGCTTGCGGTTCACGTAGGAATCGATGTTGTCCATTGGTCCCGGGCGATAGAGCGCGACGATAGCGATGATGTCCTCGAAGCGATCGGGCTTTAGCTTGCGCAGCGCATCGCGCATGCCCTGACCTTCGAGCTGGAACACGCCAACCGTGTCGCCGCGTTGGAGCAGCGCATAGGCTGCCGGATCGTCGAGGTGAAGCTTGGCCGGGTCAAGCTCGATCCCGCGGCGCGCGATCAGCTCTCGCGCCGTCTCGATGACCGTCAGCGTCTTCAAGCCGAGGAAGTCGAACTTCACGAGGCCTGCGGCCTCGGCCCACTTCATGCTGAATTGCGTTGCGGGCAGTTGTGCGCGCGCATCGCGATAGAGCGGCACGAGCTCGATCAACGGCCGGTCGGCGATGACCACGCCGGCGGCATGGGTCGAGGCGTGGCGGTAGAGTCCTTCAAGCCTTTGACCGATATCAAGCAATTTGGCCACGATCGGCTCGGCGTCTCGCGCTTCCTGGAGCCGTGGCTCGGCAGCGATGGCTTGGGGAAGCGTGATCGGGTTGGCAGGGTTCAGCGGCACGAGCTTGCACAGGCGGTCGACCTGCCCGTAGGGCATCTGCAAGACGCGGCCCACATCGCGCAGGACGGCGCGTGCCTGAAGCTTGCCGAAGGTGATGATGTGCGCCACGCGCTCGGCGCCGTAGCGCTCGCGCACATAGGCGATCACCTCGTCGCGTCGGTCCTGGCAAAAGTCGATGTCGAAATCCGGCATCGATACGCGCTCGGGATTGAGGAAGCGCTCGAACAGGAGCCCAAAGCGAATCGGATCGAGGTCGGTAATGGTGAGCGCGTAGGCGACAAGCGAGCCAGCGCCTGAACCGCGGCCTGGCCCAACGGGGATTCCTTGCGCCTTGGTCCATTTGATGAAATCGGCGACGATCAGGAAATAGCCCTGATAGTTCATGCCGGTGATGACATCGAGCTCGAAGGCGAGCCGCTTGGCATACGCACCAACGTCGTACCCCGGCGTCAATCCGTGCTGGGCGATCCGCTCCTTGAGGCCAGCCTCGGATTGGCGTCTCAGCTCGGCGGCCTCGGTTTCCGCGAGCGCGGTGGTTGCGGCGCCTCCCGTCAAGAAGGGCGGAAGGATGGGCATGCGCTCTTCGGGGCGGAAAGCGCAGCGCCGCGCGACCTCAATCGTGTTGTCGAGCGCCTCGGGCAGATCAGCGAACAGCCTCCGCATCTCTGCCGCAGTCTTGAAGTAATGCTCGTGGCTCAGGCGGCGCCGGTCATCGACCGCGACATAGCTTCCTTCTGCGATGCAGAGCAGCGCGTCATGCGCCTCGAAGTCCTCCTGAGTCGCGAAGTACGGCTCGTTGGTGGCGACGATCGGGATGTCGAGGTCGTAGGCGAGGTTGAGAAGCTGTGTCTCGACCGCTCTCTCCTGCGGCAGGTTGTGGCGTTGCAGCTCGACATACAGCCGATCGCCGAACAGTGCCTTCAAGGTCTCGAGCCGCGAGCGCGCTAACTCTGGATTTCCTTCAGCTAGCGGCAAGTCGATGACGCCCTCGGCTCCGCCGGTGAGCGCGATCAGACCCTCGGCGCGAGCTGCTAGCTCGGCGAGCGGCGTGACCACTTCACCGGTCTCCGATGCCGCGAAATACGCGTCGGTGGAGAGGCGCATGAGATTTGCATAGCCATTCGCGTCCTTGGCGAGCAGCGCGATGCGCCCTTCAATGCGCGGGCCGCGTTGCTCCGCGCCGAGCGACGACAGACGCTCAGTCGCGAAGGTCAAAGACAGCGTCACGCCGATGATCGGCTGGACTCCGACCTCCGCAATCGCCTCAGAGAATTCCAGAGCACCGAACAGATTGTTCGAGTCGGTTAGAGCAAGCGCCGGCGCCTCGTCGGCGCGGGCGAGCGCCGCAAGCTTCTGAATGGTGAGAGCACCTTCGAGCAGCGAGTAGGCGGAGTGCACTCGGAGATGCACAAAGGGCTCAGTCCGGTCTGCCATGTCTAATCGATCAAGGGTTCCGAGTAGCGCCTACCGTCAGGGGATTCGCCGTCTCCCTTCGAAGAAAATACAGAGATATCCAACCTTTTCACGGAGTATGTTCTTATTTTGTTCCATGGGCAAGAGCTGTGTTCGCACTAGCCTTCGGCCACCTTTGCCACCACGACCTCTTCCTCGATCAGAATGCCGTCCATCAGCCGAAGGGTGCGGTCCATGCGGGCGGCAAGATCGAGATTGTGGGTCGCCACCACCGCGGCAACCCCCGACTGGCGCACGAGCTTGACGAGTTGCTCGAACACCCGCTCAGCGGTATGCGGATCGAGATTGCCGGTCGGCTCATCGGCAAGAAGGACCTTGGGGTCGTTGGCGACCGCACGGGCAATCGCCACGCGCTGCTGCTCACCGCCTGAGAGCTGTGCAGGCCTGTGATCCCAACGCTCCTCGAGCCCGAGCGACTTCAGCAGCTCCTTGCCTCGCGTCTCCGCCTCCTCGCGGCTCAAGCCGAGAATGAGCTGAGGCAGGACCACATTCTCAAGCGCCGAGAACTCCGGAAGCAGGTGGTGAAACTGATAGACGAAACCCACCTCCATGCGGCGCATGCGCGTCTGCTCTTTGTCCGGCAGGCTGCCGCAATCAATGCCGTTGATCACGACCGAGCCCTTGTCGGGCCGCTCGAGCAGCCCTGCGATATGCAGCAGAGTGGATTTGCCGGCTCCCGAGGGACCCAGCAGCGCGACAGTCTCTCCCGGATAGAAGGAGGCGGAGGTTCCCTTCAGGACCTCGATGCGGCGGTTGCCTTGCGTGTAAGAACGCTCGAGCCGCTCAAGGCGAAGCACCGGAGATGATCTCGGGCTATCCACCGTCCGGGCCTACTCGTAACGCAACGCTTCGACCGGATCGAGGCGAGAGGCACGCCACGACGGATAGAGTGTGCCAAGAATCGAGAGAGCAAGCGCCATCACCACAACCGATACCGTCTCGCCCGTGTCCATCTCGGCCGGCAACTGCGACAGGTAATAGAGCTCAGGCGCGAACAGGTCGGTGTCCGTGATCCAGCCGATAAGCTCGCGCAAGCGCTCGATGTTGAGGCAGACCAGCACGCCGAGCAGAAAGCCCGCGAGCGTGCCGACGATGCCAATGCTCGCGCCGGTAATGAAGAAGATCCGCATCACGGCCCCGCGCGTCGCGCCCATAGTGCGCAGGATGGCGATGTCGTGGCCCTTGTCCTTCACCAGCATGATGAGGCCCGACACGATGTTGAGCGCAGCGACCAGGACGATCAGGGCGAGGATCAGGAACATGACGTTGCGCTCGACCTGGAGCGCGGTGAAGAACGTCGCGTTCCGCTGGCGCCAGTCGCTGATATAGATGCTTGGACCTCCCGCGGTGACGATTTGCGGCGTGAGCGCGCCGACCTCGTCGGGTGAATCGAGCACCACTTCTAGCACCGTGACGCTGTCCGGCTGGTTGAAGTAAAGCTGCGCCTCGTTGAGCGGCATGAACAGGATGCTTGAGTCATATTCCGACATGCCGATCTCGAAAATCGCCACCACGGGATAGCGCTTTACACGCGGCGCGGTGCCGAGAGCGGTCGAGGCGCCGCGCGGCGTGAGCAGAGACACTTGATCCCCGACTTTCACATTGAGCTCGTTGGCGAGGCGGCTGCCAAGTGCGAGGCCGGGCTTCTGATCGAACCCGTCGAGGGTGCCGAAGCGAATATTGCCTGAGACCGCCTTGAGCTCCTTGAGGTCGGCCTCTCTGAGGCCGCGCACCAAGGCGCCGCTCGAGCTCTGTGGGGTCGAGATCATCACCTGCCCTTCGACCAGAGGAAGCGCATATTTCACGCCAGGTACTTTGCGAATGCGGTTCGCCACTTGGTCGAAGTCAGAGAAGTTCGACAGGCTGTGCACCACGACATGGCCGTTAAGCCCGAGCATCTTGTTGAACAGCTCTTGGCGGAAGCCGTTCATTACCGCCATCACGATGATGAGCGTGGCGACGCCAAGCGTGATGCCAAGGAAAGAGAAGCCTGCGATGACCGAGATGAAGCCCTCCTTGCGGCGGGCACGCAAGTAGCGTAGCGCCACCAGCCATTCGAACGGCGCGAACGCGCGCGTGCTCGCTTCGCCTTTCATGCCGCTTCCTTCCTCGCCTCGCTCGCCGACGTCACAAGCCGATTCAAGGCCGACTCGAAGGTAAGACTATGGCGAGCCCCCGTCGCGCGCTGCTTGAGCTCCACCTCGCCCGCGGCCAGGCCTTTCGGCCCAACAATGATTTGCCAGGGCAGCCCGATCAGGTCCATGGCGGCGAATTTCGCGCCTGCCCTGTCGTCGCGGTCATCATAGAGCACGCTCAAGCCGGCCGTTTGTAGCTTGGCATAGATGTCCTCGCACGCAGCGTCTGTCGCAGCATCACCGACCTTGAGGTTGACCAGGCCGACATCGAAAGGCGCGACAGACTGCGGCCAGATGATGCCTGCGTCATCATGCGAGGCCTCGATGATGGCGCCGACCAAGCGCGACACACCGATCCCATAGGATCCCATCTCGACGGTAACGAGCTCTCCGTCAGGGCCTTGCACCTTGCATCCCATTGGCTCCGAATATTTCGTGCCGAAGAAGAAGATGTGTCCGACTTCAATGCCGCGTGCCGTAACGCGGTCCTTCTCGGCCACCTCTTCGGCAAATCGGGTGGCATCGTGCTTCTCGGAGGTCGCAGCGTATTTGCCAGTCCACGACTTGAGCAGGGGCGTGAGGTCCGACTCATAGTCGAGATCTGGGCCAGGAGGCTCGAGCTGAAGCAGATCCTTGTGGCAGTAGACTTCGCTCTCGCCGGTGTCGGCAAGAATGATGAACTCATGAGAGAGATCGCCGCCGATCGGCCCGGTCTCAGCCGCCATGGGAATCGACTTGAGCCCCATGCGGGAGAAGGTACGCAGATAGGACACGAACATCTTGTTGTAGGACTTGCGCGCCCCTTCGACGGTGAGATCGAAGGAATAGGAATCCTTCATGAGGAACTCGCGCCCGCGCATGACGCCAAAGCGCGGCCTGATCTCGTCGCGGAACTTCCACTGGATGTGATAGAGGATACGCGGAAGGTCCTTGTAGGATTTCACCGCGTCGCGAAAGATCGCGGTGATCAGCTCTTCATTGGTCGGGCCGTAGAGCATCTCGCGCTCGTGGCGATCGGTGATGCGCAGCATCTCCTTGCCGTAGACCTCGTAGCGGCCGCTCTCCCGCCAAAGCTCGGCCGACTGGATCGTGGGCATCAAGAGCTCGAGGGCGCCTGCGCGATCCTGCTCCTCGCGCACGATCTGCTCGATCTTGCTCAACACGCGATAGCCGAGCGGCAGCCAGGAATAGATGCCGGCGCTTGCCTGGCGAATAAGGCCGGCTCTCAGCATCAGCCGGTGGGAAATGATCTCGGCTTCTTTGGGGTCGTCGCGGAGGAGAGGCAAGAAATAGCGGCTGAGGCGCATTGGCAGCTTGGTTAGCCGTTAAGGGGCGGATGCGGGGATTGCCGCCCGTTCATGAGCCATGCCTGACTCAAGGAGGCCTCCTCCCCGCGAGCCCCTGGCGGCTAATAGCTTACTTTCCCGAGGGTAAGCAATCCTGCGAAACCACGACTCTTCGGCCCTGGAAGTGCGACGCCTCAAAGGGGCAACATGAAGTAGGCAACAAGACCTGGCGCTCGCAAAGAATCGCGCTTGCTGAGAATGCCTATTGTGACGGCAAATCAGAGCGATCTTGGCGAGTCGGAAAAATTCCAGTATCGCTGTAGCTTAGAGAATGTCCGCTTTGTCAAGAGGCAGACCCAAGTATAAATCTGCGGCGGCGGGCGACAATGATGGTGACAATTTGGCGCGGGCGCGCTAGTGTCCGCCCGACAACGTGGGAGAGTTCGGGACCGGTATCGATCTCGGCGTCACGCGTTGAGGTTGGACCAGGTCCTAGTC
>JBKOWI010000017.1:0-6863 GCA_046724315.1 Pseudomonadota bacterium
GGTTGGCCGCCGGCGGCCGCTGCTTCGGTCTCGGGTGGTCTCCTCATCGCGACAAGCGGCTCTTTGGCAGGCTCAAGACTAACTCTTGAGCCGATAGCCGGTCTTGAAGATCCAGGCCACGACCGCAAGGCAGATGCCGAGAAACAGCGCGATCATGACAAGGCTCACCGCCGGCGTCACGTCGGCAATCTCGTAGAAGCTCCAGCGGAAACCGCTGACGAGATAAACCACAGGATTGAACAGCGTGACGACCTGCCAGATCGGGGGCAGCACCGAGATCGAATAGAACGTGCCGCCGAGAAAGGTGAGCGGCGTGATGATGAGGAGCGGCACGAGCTGGAGCTTCTCGAACCCGTCGGCCCAGATGCCAATGATGAAGCCGAGCAGGCTGAAGGTCACGGCGGTCAACAGGAGAAAAAGGGTCATCCAAAATGGATGGACAATGTGCAGCGGCACAAACAGCCAAGCCGTGGCGAGAATGATCAGCCCGAGTATGATGGATTTGGTGGCGGCGGCTCCGACGTAGCCGACCACAATCTCGAGATAGGAGATCGGCGCCGAGAGAAGCTCATAGATCGTCCCGGTGAAGCGCGGAAAATAGATGCCGAACGAGGCGTTGGCCACACTCTGGGTGAGCAGAGTCAGCATGATCAGCCCAGGCACAATGAACGCGCCGTAGGGCACGCCTTCGATCTGAGTGATGCGAGAGCCGATAGCCGCGCCAAAGACTACGAAATAGAGCGACGTCGCGATCACCGGCGAGACCACACTTTGCAGCATGGTGCGGCGCCAGCGCGCCATCTCGAAGCGGTAGATAGCCGCCATCGCCGGGAGGTTCATCTCTGTGCTCTCACGAGATCGACGAAGATGTCCTCGAGCGAACTCTGCGTCGTGTCCAGGTCCTTGAACCTGATGCCGGCGCGCGAGAGATCGGTGAGAAGTCCCGTAATGCCGGTGCGCGGACCTTGCGTGTCATAGGTGTAAATAAGCTCGCTGCCGCCATTGGCGAGCGTCAAATGATGGCCTTCGAGTTCGACCGGGATGGCGCCCAGGCTGTCATGAAGCTGAAGGGTGAGCTGTTTCTTGCCGAGCTTGTGCATCAGCTCGACCTTGTCCTCGACAAGGATGAGTTCGCCCTTGTTGATGACGCCGATGCGGTCGGCCATGTCTTCGGCTTCATGGATGTAATGCGTGGTGAGAATGATAGTGACGCCAGAATCCCTGAGCGAGCGCACATTCTCCCACATGCCCTTGCGCAGCTCGACATCGACGCCGGCAGTCGGCTCGTCGAGGAAAAGGACGATCGGCTCGTGCGAGAGCGCCTTGGCGATCAAGACCCGGCGCTTCATGCCGCCCGACAGCGTCATGAGCTTCGAGTCCTTTTTGTCCCATAGGTAAAGGTCCTTCAGCACCTTCTCGATATAGTCGGGGTTCTCCCATTTGCCCCAAAGTCCGCGACTTAAGGAGACGGTTGTCCATACCGTCTCGAACATATCTGCGGTCAGCTCCTGCGGAACGAGGCCGATCATCGCCCGCGCGGCGCGGGCGTCGGTAATGATGTCGTGGCCGCCGACCGTGACCTTGCCACTGGTCGGGTTCACGATGCCGCAAATGATATTGATTAGAGTAGTCTTGCCCGCGCCGTTAGGACCGAGCAGGGCGAAGATCTCGCCTTTGCGAATGTCGAGATTAATGCCCTTGAGCGCCTGAAAGCCCGAGGCATAGGTCTTCGACACATCCTTGATGGAGAGGATTGGCTGCATCGACCAATGGAGAAAATGGTAAGGGATGGCGAAATCGTCGCCCCTATCCAAGCGGTTAGTGTGGCAACTATGCGGCGCGCTGCGCGATTTCAATCGGAAACAGCTTCGAGCCGAAAATAGTCCACCACGCTCGGCTGGATCAATTTCGCGTGGAGTGTAAGTAGCACGAGCTTGGCATCGAGGCTCGTGCCGATGTCAAGCGCCGCCTCGATTCGTCTTTCGACGCCCAACGCAAGCCTTGCATCGTTAGCGTGCACGAACGCATCGGCGCCGAGCATGCAATAGGCGATGATCTCTGCTGCGGCGCGGTAGGAGTCGGGCGCAGATTCGGCGTCGTGTGCATGCTCCCGCAGCAGCCCGACGGTCGTGAGCTTGACCGACTCAGGTACAAGATTGGGGTGCAAATCGACCGAGCGCAGCGCCTTGTCGAGCTCACGCAGCTCGGCCGATCGGCCGAAACGGCCGAATAGCCCAAGCGAAAGTCCGCGCTGACTCATGTCAGCCGCGCTTCTCGACCTGTGTGAACTTGAGAATTTTGCCGCTCGACTCATCGGTGAGACCATAGATAGCACCGTCGGGTCCTTGCACGACATCGCGCATGCGGACGCCCATCGGGATGCGTTCCTCACCCGTTACTTTGTCGCCGTCTAGGGTCAGCCGCACGATCGCCTCAGACGATAATCCTGCGAGCAGGAGATTGCCTTTCCAGCCGGGGATTGCGTCAGCGGTATAGAACATGATGCCCGAAGGCGAAATGACCGGGTTCCAGTGATAGATCGCGTCGGCGAACTCCGGATGCGTCGGTGGCGGCGGGATCGGCCTGCCGTCATAGTGTTTGCCCCAGCTCACCACCGGCCACCCGTAATTGCGACCGGCCTCGGGGATATTCAGCTCGTCGCCCCCCATCGGGCCAAACTCGGCCTCCCAGAGCTTACCGGTCTTGGGATTGATGGCGGCGCCTTGGGGGTTGCGATGGCCATAGGACCAGATCTCGGGCATCGCGCCCTTTTTCTCCACGAACGGATTGTCGCCCGGAACAGAGCCGTCGGGATTGACGCGCACGATCTTACCCAAGTGGTTGCTGAGGTCCTGCGCCGTCTCGAAGGTGAACCGCTCACCAAGCGTGACGAATAGCTTTCCGTCGGGCGCAAAGACGAGCCGTGACCCGAAATGATTCCCGCCAGAGACCTTTGGGTGCTGACGGAAGATCACCTCGACATTGTCGATGCTGCCGTCGCCGAGCTTGCCGCGCGCAACCGCGGTTCCCGCGCCATCTTCGCCAGGCTCAGAATAGGAGAGATAGACGAGACCGTTGTCGGCGAAACGGGGATCGAGCGCCACGTCAAGAAGACCACCTTGTCCTTGAGCAAAAACCGCAGGCACGCCTTTGAGCGGTTCAGACTTCGAGCCGTCCTTGGCGACGATGCGGAGCCGCCCGGGCCGTTCGGTCACGAGCATGCGACCGTCCGGCAGAAAAGCGATGCCCCAGGGGTGATCGAGCCCGTCCGCCACCGTCTCGACCTTGATCGAGCCTTGCTTCGTATCGATCACGTGTTCATCGGCATGCGAGAGTTGCGACATCAGCATCAAGGCGGCGCCTGCCAACAAGAACGTGGCGCGAAGCAAGCCAACGAACGCCGGCCTCATTCGAATTGGTTCCCTTGGTTCGGCAACAACAACCTCCGCATCGCCGCAAGCGTCCTAAGAACGCTGGGCATGGCTAGAGGTTCTTCACTGATGTGTCTCTGCCGTCCATGTGGCGAGTTAGACCTGAGCGCGGCCGGCCTTGACCCGTAAACCCGGAGCAGGGCGCTCGAGCACCACTTCGCGGCGGAAGCGGTAAAGCCGCGCCGGCCGCCCGCCGGTCTCGGTCGACACATTACCGGTGGCCTCGACCAGGCCGCCTTTCTCAACCAGCCTCCTGAAATTCTGCTTGTGCAGGAGCGTTCCGGAGATGGCCTCGACCGTCTTCTGGAGGTCGTAGAGCGTGAACTCGGGCGGAAGCAGCTCGAACACCACGGGCCGGTATTTCAGCTTGCCGCGCAGCCTTCCCATGGCGGTGGCGAGGATACGGCGGTGATCGAAGGCCATGGCGCGCCCGAGCTCGGGCAAATCGGACCATTGCGCCGCGGCAGGCCGCCCGTCCCTTTTGGCCTCGGCCACCAGGCCTGCCTCGTAGAGAAGCTCGTAGCGCTCGAGCACCTTCTCTTCGTCCCATTCGCCGCCGATGCCGAAGCCGATCTTCAGCCGCTCAGCCCGACGCAAGGCGCGGACCGGCTCGTCTGGGAGTGGCGGCAACTCGGTCCATCTCTTCAGCCTTGGCTCGATGGCATCTGTTAGGATGGCCGGCTTGCCTTTGCGCCAGTCCTCCCACGGGAGATAGGCGTACCAGGGCGACCAATGCGAGCCCATCAGCTCTTCCGTGCCGCGAGTGAGCGCGAGGTAGCCCACAGAGAGCGTATGCTGGCCTCCCGGCTCGGCGTGGCGGCCCCGGTCTCCGAAGGTGTAGAGCTGCTCGACATAGCCGAGCTCCAGCCCGGTCTGGCGCTTAACCCATTCGCGAAGCCCGATCTCGAGCGTGCGGTGGGCGCGAGGCGCGAACGGGCCGAAAGGAAGAGCATCCCAAGCGTCGGTTCCCGCCGTGCCGGGCCGCACCACGAGGATGTGGGGCTGCTGCTCGCGCACCGTGACGATGGCGGCGTTCAGCCCAAGCTCGATCTGCGGGGCGTTGTGAGAGGTTTCTTCGGCGGCAGCGGCCTTGCGTCTCGGCTCAGCCATGGTGCTCTAGGCGGCGAGGCGCGCCGGCAGGGCGAATACCTCAGCCTCCTCTGCTACCTTTCCGCGACCGATCTCCTCGATGGCGGTCATCATTCGGCCATCACGCGAAAGCGCCTCGTCGGCAAGCGCGACGAGAAGGCGATTGGGATAGGCAGTCGGCGAAGCGCGACGAAGCGTGCGCGCGGCTTGACGTTCGGAGGCTTCGGGATTCAGCGCGCAGAGCGTAATGAACGCCGCGGCAGTCGAGCGGCTGATGCCCGCCCAACAGTGGATCAGGAGCGGCGCCTGGCGGTCCCAGGCGAGAGCAAATTTGATGAGGTCTGATACATGGCCCTCGCAGGGCGGCACGAGGCCGGGCTGGGGCTCGCAAATGTCGTTCATGGCGAGGCGAAGGTGCCGGCCGGCTCCGATGCCTTCCGGGGTTTGGATAACCGTCTCGTCGTTGATAAGGGTTACGAGATGGCTGACGCGGGCATCGGCGATCGTCATCTGGACCAGGCTGAGCGGCGCCACATAGATTGTCTCCGGCGACATGGCGGGCTTAATCTTCGTCGGTTGTCTCGGTAAGGCTAGGATGTCCATCTCGCGTTGCCTTGCGAATCACTTTCTGCGCGGTTCCCAATCATCTGGCAAGCTCATTGAAACGTTTTATGAACCGCGCCTCCACATCTGCCGCAGGAAGCGGGCTCAAATGCGACAGGCCCTTGACCAGTGCCGGGCTAAGCCCCCGGGGCTGGCCGAAAAAGCGGCGTGCCTCGTCGCGGGCAAAGCCGGCGAGACAAGTTGCCTCATAATAGGCCGCGATCCTATCCGCTCTCTTGATCAGCTTAGTCACCTCATCCGGAAGCTCCGCCGGGAGGCCGAAGCGAAGGTGGATGGCAGCGAGAAGCTTGGCCTCGAAGGCCCTGTAGTCGAGGGACAGCGCCGCCTTGAACGGGCTGATTAGGTCGCCGATCACATATTCCGGCGCATCGTGAATCAGGGCGGCGAGCCTGAACCGGCGGTCGAGCTTGGGCTCAAGCTCTGAAACGATGATCTCGACGAGAAGGCTGTGCTGAGCCACCGAGAAAGCATACTCGCCATCGGTCTGCCCATTCCAGCGGGCGACGCGGGCGAGCCCGTGGGCAATATCCTCGATCTCGATATCGAGCGGCGAAGGGTCAAGCAGGTCTAGCCTTCGTCCGCTCAGCATGCGCTGCCACGCCCGCACTCCGGCGTTTACCGGAGATTTATGCGTAGTTTCGGCAGTGCCCATGGTCAAATCAGGTCTCGGCCGAGCGATAATGATGCCATCAATAGTTTAAGCGACGTCTCACGAAGAAATGGACGAAACCTTTTCATAGTGCCATTCATTGCATTGGTTTGTCAGACTACAGCTTAATAAAGTTCAGCCAGGTGGAGACGCAAATGGCAAAGCTACCAAGATATTCGTTGGCACATGACGACAAGAGCAAACGCTGGGTGCTGAAACACGAGGGCACTGGCCAATCAGTGAAAACTTTCGGAACTAAGGCAGCGGCAACCAAAGGCGGCGTGCTGGAAAGGGCTGTCGGCGGAAAGGGCTCGGTTCGCATCAGAAAGCGTAATGGCAAAATTCAAGAAGAGCGAACTTACCCGCGCAGCGCAGATCCGCGCGGCTCTAGGGGTTAGATGGCGCTCGGCCGAGCCTTGCGCAAGCTGCGTGACGAGGGCAGGTTACCAGGTGGTCGTTGACCATGCCGGTCGCTTGCATGAAGGCATAGACGATCGTCGGTCCGCAAAACTTGAAGCCGCGGGACTTGAGTTCCTTGGAGATAGCGCGCGAGAGTTCCGTCTCGGCCGGAATTTCGGCGATCGACTTGTAGCGATTGACGATCGGCCTCCCGCCCACGAAATCCCAGAGCAGGCTTCCGAAGCCGGCGCCTGACTCTTTCATCTCGAGCCAGGCGCGCGCCGAATCGATCGCGCCCTCTATTTTCAGGCGATTGCGCACGATGCCCTCGTCTTTCATGAGGGCTTCAACTTTCCTCTTGGTGTAGCGGGCGACTTTCTCCGGGGTGAAGCCATCGAAGGCGGCGCGGAACGCCTCGCGCTTGCGCAGGATGGTGATCCACGATAGGCCGGCCTGAAAGCCGTCGAGCACGAACTTCTCGTAAAGCGCCCGATCGTCCCGCTCGGGCACGCCCCATTCCTCGTCGTGATAGGCGATGTAAAGAGGATCGGTGCCGGGCCAAGCGCAGCGTTTTGCGTCTGACTTGCTCATGCCGAAAGCGCGGCCGCAGGCACCGAGAATTTGGCGAAGGAGGGTTGGCGGAGCCTGAGCTTCACGCCCGCCGCCGTAAG
>JBKOWI010000089.1:0-7966 GCA_046724315.1 Pseudomonadota bacterium
CCCTCCTTGTGCATGTCGATGAAGATCTCGCCGAGCCGGCCGTCCTTGTACTCGCCGGTGTGGAGGTAGACCTTGTGGCCGCCCACCACCGCCTTTTGGATATAGCCCGTGCGGCGGTCCGGCAGGCGCTCGCGCTTGGCGCGCTCGCCCTCGCGCAGCTGGCGCTCCAGCCTCGCCTTCTCTTCTTCGAGCGCCGCCACCCGCTCAAGCAGGCGCTCCGCCACAACGGCCACACGCTGCGACTGCGGCTGGTCCGAGGCGATGGCGGCGAGCACTTCCTCCTGCTCCTCCTCCTCCTCGGCAAGGAGCTGCGCGTTGAGCGGCTGCGACAGTTTCGAGCCGTCGCGATAAAGCGCATTGGCCTTGAGTGCGAGCCGCCAGGAGAGGAGATAGGCCTCCTTGCAGTCCTCGACGGAGGCATCGTTCGGCATGTTGATGGTCTTGGAGATCGCGCCCGAGATGAAAGGCTGCGCTGCCGCCATCATGCGGATATGGCTCTCGACCGAGAGGAAGCGCTTTCCCTTGCGGCCGCAAGGACTTGCGCAGTCGAACACGGGCAGATGCTCGGGGTTCAGCCCAAGCGCGCCTTCGAGCGTCATGGCCCCGCAGGCATATTCATTGGCCGCCTCGATCTCGCGCTTGCTGAAGCCGATCTCCGCCAGAAGATCGAAATCGGGTTGGTCGATACGCTCAGCCTTGAGACCAAGCGGGCCATTGAGAAAGTCCTCTCCAAGCGTCCATTTGTTGAAGACGAACTTGATGTCGAAGGCAGACGCCACCGCCTTCTCGACTGCTGCGATTTTCTCGGGCGTGAAACCTTTGGCAGCGAGAGTCTCGTGGTTGACGCCCGGAGCGCCGGCGAGCGTGCCGTGGCCCACCGCATATTCGACGATGCGGGCGATGGCGTCCTCGGCGTAGCCGAGCTTGCGCAGAGCCGCCGGCACCATGCGGTTGATGATCTTGAAATACCCGCCGCCAGCGAGCTTCTTGAACTTCACCAGGGCGAAGTCGGGCTCGATGCCGGTGGTGTCGCAGTCCATGACGAGGCCGATCGTTCCGGTCGGAGCAATCACCGTCGCCTGGGCATTGCGGAAGCCGTGTTTGCGTCCAAGCTCGATCGCCTTCTCCCAGGCGTGCATGGCGCGCGCTAAGAGCCGCGGGTCGGGGCAGGAGGCATGATCGAGTGGTACCGGCGCGGTGGCAAGGTCCTCATAGCCGTTCGTCTCGCCGGCCGCCGCGCGCGCGTGATTGCGCATCACCTTGAGCATGGCCTCGCGATTTGCCGCGTAGCCGGGGAAGGGGCGAAGCTCGCGCGCCATTTCGGCGCTTGTCGCGTAGGCGACGCCGGTCATGATGGCGGTCAACACACCGCAGAGCGCGCGTCCCTCGGCTGAGTCGTAGGGAATGCCTGAGGCCATGAGCAGGCCGCCGATATTGGCGTAGCCAAGCCCGAGCGTCCGATACTCGTATGAGAGCTGGGCGATCCGGCGCGAGGGGAACTGCGCCATGATGACGGCGATCTCGAGCACGATGGTCCACAGCCTGATTGCGTGCTCGTAGGCCTCGATATCGAAGCTGCCGTCCTCCTTGCGGAAGGCCATCAGGTTGAGCGAGGCGAGATTGCAGGCTGTATCGTCCAGGAACATGTACTCGGAGCAGGGGTTCGATGCCCTGATCGGACCCGCTGCCGGGCAGGTGTGCCAGTCGTTGATGGTGGTGTGGAACTGGATGCCGGGATCGGCGCACGCCCAGGCGGCGTGGCCGACCTGATCCCAGAGCACCCGCGCCTTCACCGTTTTGGCGACGGCGCCATTTTTGCGGAGGGTCAAATTCCAATCGCTATCGGCTTCGACCGCGCGCAGGAATTCGTCGGTGACGCGCACCGAGTTATTCGAGTTCTGGCCCGAGACGGTGCGATAGGCTTCCGAGTCCCAGTCCGTGTCGTAAATCGGGAACTCGATCGCCGTGTAGCCCTGGCGGGCGAATTGGATCACACGCCGGATATAATTGTCGGGCACGCGGGCCTTGCGCGCGGCCTTCACCTCGCGCTTCAGCGCCGGATTGCGCTTGGGATCGAAGCAATCGTCGCCATCGCCTTCGCAATTGACGCAAGCCTTGAGGATGGCGTTGAGCCGCTCGGATAGGATCTTCGAGCCGGTGACGAGCGCCGCCACCTTCTGCTCTTCGGTGACCTTCCAGTTGATGTACTCCTCGATGTCGGGGTGATCGATATCCACCACGACCATCTTGGCCGCCCGGCGTGTCGTGCCGCCCGACTTGATGGCGCCCGCCGCCCGGTCGCCAATCTTAAGAAAGCTCATCAGGCCTGAGGATTTGCCTCCGCCGGAAAGCGGCTCGTTCTCGCCCCGAAGGCGCGAGAAGTTGGTGCCGGTACCCGACCCGTATTTGAAGAGGCGAGCCTCTCGCACCCACAAATCCATGATCCCGCCCTCGTTGACGAGGTCGTCCTCGATCGACTGAATGAAGCAGGCATGTGGCTGGGGATGCTCGTAGGCCGAGGTCGAAGCCTTCACCTCGCCCGTGGTGAAGTCGACATAATAATGTCCCTGGCTCGGGCCATCGATGCCATAGGCCCAATGGAGCCCAGTGTTGAACCATTGCGGGCTGTTTGGCGCCCCCATCTGCATGGCGAGCATGTAGCGGAGCTCGTCGAAGAAGGTGCGCGCGTCCTCCTCGGTCGAGAAATAGCCGCCCTTCCAGCCCCAATAGGTCCAAGTGCCGGCCAGCCGATCGAACACCTGGCGCGCGTCGGTCTCGCTGCCGTAACGCGCGCTCTCGGGGAGCGCGGCAAGGCCTTCCTCGTCGGGGACTGACCGCCACAGCCAGGAAGGTACGGTGCTTTCCTCGATGCGCTTGGCTTTAGCCGGCACCCCGGCTTTGCGGAAGTATTTCTGGGCAAGGATGTCGGCCGCGACCTGGCTCCAATGGCTCGGAACCTGGAAGCGCTCGAGCGAAAACACCACCGAGCCGTCAGGATTGCGGATCTCGCTCATGCCCTCCCGGAAGGGGATGGCGTCATAGGGCGACTTGCCAGCCTCGGTAAATTTCCGTTCGATCCGCATCTTTGCTCCCACCCCCTTGGAAAATCGGCTTAAGGCCGTTTGGTCGCGCAACCGCTGAAGCTGGGGCGATTCGTGTCGGCCATCAACATCTATGCGCCAGTTCTTACCATACCACTAAAGGCTGTGGGCCGTCTTGGGGATGTAATGTGGAAAGCCTGTGCGGAGATTGCAATGAAACGCCATTTTTTGAGGCTATTTCACCGCCTTTCAGCAGAACAATTGAGGCTCTATTTACCAGCCTCCCAGTAGCTTGGTCGGCACGGGGAAAGCCGATACGGCGGGTGGGTTGCGTTCCATGTTGTACCATCGCGCTCTTGGCCGCGATCTCGCCACGCTTGCCGTGGCGGTCGTCGACAACCGGCGGTCGATGCTCTTGGTCATGCGGGCGATGCTCGCGGCCATCGGAGCGGGTCGGATTGACACATACGAAAGCCCGGCCGAAGCCATCGACGCGCTGGCTAGGACGACCCCCGATCTCCTGATTGCCGCGGACCTCATGCAGCCTCTGACTGGCCCGGCGTTTGTCAGGACCATGCGCCGAGAGCGCTCCGGCCCCCTTGCCCTGGTCCCCGCGATAATTATGAGCGCCCATGGCAGGCCCGGTCTTGTCGCTGACGCTCTGAGGGCAGGGGCCCATCAGGTTCTTGTTCTTCCGACTGCGGCGAGCACGCTCGCCCGGAGGCTCCACTGGCTGCTCAACGACGATCGTCCATTCGAGCTTAGGGGCGAGCATTACGTCGTTGCAGGCATCGAGGAACGTCTATCGCTTAATCTTCATCGGCCGGCCTATACTCCGGCCGAAGCAAGCTACCCGTTCCTGAAGAGCATGCCCGGAGGCGAGGAGCCGCCCGCCATCGACTTCGCCGTGAAAGCCAGGGCGGCGCGAAACTAGCACTTACCTTTGCTGGACATGGGACCGGCCTTAAGGCCATAGTCCCGGCGCGAAGCTCAAGAAGCGCCGAAGCAATCCATGGGAATTTTCACGGAGCTCTTTGCCTGGTGGACAGGCAACACCATCGGCACGCGCGTCTTTACCTGGCGCAAAGGCGAGCGCGTGGGAGAGGACGGATTGGGCAACGTCTATTACCAGGAGCGCAACGGCCCACGGCGCTGGGTCATCTACCGCAATTTGTCGGAGCCGTCGCAGGTGCCTCCGGCTTGGCATGCGTGGCTTCACCACACGGTCGATGTGCCCCCCACGAGCGAAAGCTACAGTCCACACAATTGGGAGAAACCTCACAGGCCCAATCTCACGGGAACATACGAAGCCTACCGGCCGCCAGGTTCGACGCTTCGTCCCGATGTGCGCAAACCTCCGTTGGACTACGAGCCGTGGCAGCCGCAATGAGCAAGGCGACCACGCTGGATGCCACGCCGCCCAAGACGGTGCAGCGTTGGTCTGCCTCCGACTATGCAAGGAACGGGCGCTTCGTTCAGGAGCTTGCCGGACCGGTGTTCGCCATGCTCGCGCCGAAGCCCGGCGAGCGCATCCTCGACCTCGGCTGCGGCGACGGCGCGTTGACCGCTGAGATCAAGGCTTCCGGCGCCGACGTGCTTGGCGTCGATTTGAGCGACGAGCTGCTTGCGGTCGCGCGCATGAAGGGGCTCAGAGTCCGCAAAGTGGATGGGCACGCGTTGGACTTCGTCTCCGAGTTCGACGCGGTCTTCTCCAATGCCGCGCTGCATTGGATGCGCAAGCCGGAACTTGTGATTGCTGGAGTTCACCGTGCACTCCGTTCGCGCGGCCGCTTTGTGGGCGAGCTCGGCGGTCATGGCAATGTCGCGGCGATAGGGACCGCGATGCGCGCGGTGGGTCGCGCCCACAATGGCGATCCGGCCCTCGTCGCGCCCTGGTTCTTTCCCACCGTTGAGGAATACAGCCGCCTTCTGACGAATGGGGGTTTCGGCGTGAAGGAGATCGCGCTCGTGCCGCGCCCGACACCGCTCAAGACCGGCATGGAAGGCTGGCTCCGGACTTTCGGCAGGTCGTTCTTCGACCAGTTCCCAGAGCCGCACAGGACAGAAGTGGTCGGCCAGGTTGTCGAGCTGCTACGGCCTTCCCTTTGCGACGCGAGAGGCATCTGGACCGCAGACCATATCAGGCTTCGCTTTTTCGCCGAACGAAACGCCTGACCTAAGCCGCCACACCAATGCCCAATTCATGGAAGAGGCGTTTGATGTTCGAGCGTGGTCCGGAACTGTGGGCACCGGTTTTTCAAGGCCATCACGCTCAAGAGAACGAGCCCGCCGGAGCGAGAGTTGGGGAGCCGGTTCAGAAAGTATGCGGCATGACCGAACGGCGTGAGCGGCCCGCCGACGGTCTCATCGCTGTGGGCTGCCTCCTCTTTGCAATATCCTCGGCTGTGGCATTGGACTCTTCCATTGTCCACGCCGACACGGTCAAGAATCCGATCGCGGTTTTCGCTGCCCTCGACAAGGTGACGGGACGCATCTCGCACCTCGAGATCCCTATGAACAAGACCGTGGAGTTTGGCGCGCTAAAGGTGACGCCCCGGGTTTGCGACACGCGCCCGCCTACCGAAGCGCCGCACACCGCGTCTTTCGTAGAAGTGGATGAGGTTAAGCTTACGGGCGAGGTGCAGCGGATTTTCACCGGCTGGATGTTCGCGGAAAGCCCTGGACTTCACGCCGTGGAGCACCCGGTCTTCGACGTCTGGCTCACGAGCTGCAAGACGCCTTCCGGGGCCACGCCCTCTGGCAACAGCGCGAATGCCGCGGCCCCGGCGCCTCCTGCCGATGCTGCCGAGGCCCCGCCTGCCGAAATGCCGCCGGCCGCGGCCGAAGCGCCGCCTGCGCCAAAACCCCCGGCCGGTCCGCCTGCCGCCGAAGCCCCGGAACCGCTCCCCTGGGCGAAACCGCCGGCCAACGCCGCTTCGAGAAATCGCTGAAACTCTTCGCGGCTGACCTCGATCGCACCAAAGCGCGCCAAGTGGCCCGTGACGAACTGCGTGTCGAGCAGGGTGAAGCCGCCATATTTCAGCCTGGCGATGAGATAGACGAGAGCGATCTTGCTCGCATCCCGAGCCCTCGAGAACATGCTCTCGCCGAAGAAGGCGCGACCGAGATGCACGCCGTAGAGTCCTCCGGTGAGCTGCCCGTCCTGCCAGACCTCCACTGTGTGGCAATGGCGCAGCACGAACAGCTCGCGATAAAGATTCCTGATGCGCGCATTGATCCAAGTCGATCGCCTGCCCGAGCGGGGCGCAGCACAGCCCTCGATGACTTCCTCGAAATTCCGATCGATGCGCACCTCGAAGCCGCCTTTGCGGATGGTGCGGGCCAGCCGCTTCGGTACATGCACGCGGTCGAGCGGCAGGATGCCGCGCCGCTCGGGCTCGATCCAATAAAGCGCGTTGTCCTCGGCGCTCTCGGCCATGGGGAAGATGCCGCAAGCATAGGCCTTGAGCAGCACTTGTGGCGTGATCTCGATCATGACGTCGTCGATAGAGGTCATGGTCTATCAGCGGTTCCCTAGCCTGCTGAGATATGTCTCGAGCCAATGAATATCGTAATTGCCGTCGACGATGTCAGGCTCCGCGATGAGCGCATTGAAGAGCGGGATCGTAGTCTCGATGCCATCGACGACGAACTCTCCGAGGGCGCGCTTCAGCCGCATCAGACACTCGTTGCGGGTCCGCGCATGCACGATGAGCTTACCGATTAGACTGTCATAATAAGGAGGGATGGTGTAGCCGGCATATGCGCCCGAATCGACCCTGACGCCGAGGCCGCCCGGCGGATGAAAATGGGTGATGGTGCCAGGCGATGGCCTGAAAGTGTGTGGATTCTCGGCATTGATGCGGCATTCAATGGCATGCCCATCGAACCGCACATCCTCCTGGCGGAGCGATAACGGCGCGCCGGCCGCGATCCTGATCTGCTCGATGACGAGGTCGAGCCCGGTGATCATCTCGGTGATGGTGTGCTCGACCTGGAGGCGCGTGTTCATCTCGATGAAGTAGAACTCGCCACCTTCATAGAGGAACTCGACGGTACCGACGCCGCGGTAGTTGAGCTCGTGCATCGCGTTGGCCACGATCTCGCCGATGCGCGCCCGTTCGCTGTTGTTGAGCGCGGGCGAGGGAGCTTCCTCCCAGAGCTTCTGATGGCGACGCTGCAACGAGCAGTCGCGCTCGCCGAGATGGATGGCGTTGCCCTGGCCGTCTGCCAGGACCTGCACTTCGATGTGCCGGGGGTGCACGAGATATTTCTCGAGATAAACGGTAGGATCGCCGAACGCGGCGCGCGCTTCGTTACGCGCGGCGGCAAGCGCCGGCTCGAGTTGGCTCTCTTCGAGCGCGAGCTTCATCCCTCTGCCGCCGCCACCGGCAGCAGCCTTGACCAGAACGGGATAACCGATTTCGCGCGCGAAAGATCTTGCCTCGTCGAGGCTGTTGACGGGGCCTGAGCCCGGCACAACGGGGATTCCTAAAACGCGAGCCGCAACCTTGGCCTGAATCTTGTCTCCCATCAGCCTGACATGCTCGGCCGAAGGTCCGATGAAGGTGATGTCGTGCTCTTCGAGAATCTCAGCGAAGCGGGCATTCTCGGCCAGGAAGCCATAGCCAGGATGCACGGCGTCGGCACCGGTGATTTCGCAGGCGGCGACAATCGCCGGAATATTGAGATAGCTGTCCTTGGCCGGTGGCGCGCCGATGCACACGCTCTCATCGGCGAGCCGAACATGCATGGCGTCGGCGTCGGCCGTCGAGTGCACCGCCACGGTGGCGACGCCAAGCTCCTTGCAAGCGCGTTCGACGCGGAGGGCGATCTCTCCCCGGTTGGCGATCAGGATCTTGTCGAACATCGCGCCCCGGTCAGCGTTGCTCGATCACCGCAAGCGGCTCGCCATATTCAACCGG
>JBKOWI010000056.1:0-6335 GCA_046724315.1 Pseudomonadota bacterium
GCCAGAAGATGCCCACATTGTTCACGAGAATATCGACGCGCCCAGCCTGAGCGACGAGCCACGCCACGCCCTCGGCGCTGGAGAGATCAGCGGCAATGCCGATTGCAGGCGAGCCGACCTCCGAGCTGATGCGCTGAACGGGCTCCGCCACTTTCTGCTCTGTGCGTCCGTTGACGATCACCTCGGCGCGCTCCCTGGCGAGCCCTTGGGCGATGGCAAAGCCGATTCCTGCGGTCGATCCCGTGACCAGAGCCCGCTTGCCGCGGAGTTTCAAATCCATCACTGCATCCTTGTGTAATTGTAAGCGTCAGGCTCGTGCCGTGAGCCGCCCGAAGCCGGCATCGAGGTCGGCTTTTAGATCCTCGACGTCCTCAAGCCCGACATGCAAGCGAAGAGCCGGCCCTTCTGCCTTCCAAATGGTGGCGGTCCGGTAGTCGCTCGGGTCGAAGGGAAGAATGAGACTCTCGAACCCGCCCCAGGAATACCCCATGCCGAAGAGGCTGAGGCCATCGAGCATCGCTGCAAGGCGCTCGTGCGAGACGGGTTTCAGGACAATAGAAAAGAGTCCTGATGCGCCGGTGAAGTCGCGCTTCCACAGCGCGTGTCCGGGATCCCCGGGCAGGGCGGGGTAAATCACCCGCGCCACCTCGGGTCTCTCGCTGAGCCACCGTGCGAGCTCGAGGGCTGATTTCTGATGATGCGTCAGCCTCACGCCGAGGCTGCGCAAACCGCGCAGGCCGAGATAGACGTCCTCGGGCCCGACACAAAGGCCAAGATCCTCGTGTGTCTTGGCCACAGCGGCAGAGGTCTTCTCCGTCGTGGTGATCGAACCAAGCATGATGTCGGCATGGCCGCCGATATATTTGGTTGCGGCCTGGATTGAGACATCGGCACCGTGGGCAAACGGTTTGAAGTAGAGGGGAGTTGCCCAAGTGTTGTCCAGAATGACCACTGCGCCCGCAGCATGTGCGACCTTGGAGATGGCGGGAAGGTCCTGCACTTCGAAGGTCTGCGAGCCAGGCGATTCGGTGAACACGACGCGCGTCTTCTTTGTAATCAGGCGGCCGATCCCTTCCCCGATCAGCGGATCGTAGTAGATCGGCGTGACGTCGAGCCGTTTCAGTAGATTGTCGCAGAAGCGGCGCGCAGGCCGATACACGCTATCAACCACAAGCACCTCGTCGCCTGCACGCACAAATGCGAGCAGCGATGCGGCGATCGCCGAGAGCCCCGAAGGAGCAAGCAGCGTGCGGTGACCACCTTCGATTTCGGCAATCGCTTCCTCCAGGGCCCTCACGGTGGGCGTGCCGAGCCGGCCGTAAGTGAAGTCCTGATCGTTCGCTTCAAGAGCGGCGACTGTGGGGAAGATTACCGTCGAGCCGCGATAGATCGGCGTGTTGACGAAGCCATGCTGCCGTGAGGGATCGCGGCCTGCATGAGCGAGCCTCGTCTCATCTTTCTGCTTCCTGGTCCGTTTGCTCATCTAGAGCCCGAGCTGGCCGAGCGCCGCTGGGTTACTGACCGGTTTCAATGGGGAGGCTTTGGTCGGCACCCCACTCCGACCATGACCCGTCATAGACAGAGGTTCGGCGATGGCCGATCTCGGCAAGGCCGAGCGCAAGCACGCTCGCCGTAATACCAGAGCCGCAACTCGTCACCACGGGCTTGTTGAGATCGATGCCGGCCTGCTCGAACAGCCTTTGCAATTCGGACGGTGACTTGAGCGTGCCATCCTGATTGAGGAGCTTGCCGAACGGCACATTTTGGGAGCCAGGAATATGACCAGAGCGGAGCCCCGGCCGTGGCTCGGGGGCCTGTCCGGCAAACCGCTCTGGCGCGCGGGCATCGATGATTTGAGCCGAGTTATCCCGCAGCAACGCCTTCATGTCCGAAAGGTCACGCACGAGATCAAGATTGCGACGTGCCGTGAAATGCCGGGCCGTGCGGTTAGACGGCGGGCCGCTCTCCACGGGGCTGCCCTCTCGTTTCCATTTCGGCAGGCCGCCGTTGAGCACGCTCACGTCGTCGACGCCCATGACACGGAAGGTCCACCAGACGCGTGCGGCGCTGTAGAGACCGCGCGAATCGTAGACCACGATGCGCGAGCCGTCGCCGATACCCATGCTGCGCATACGCGACGAAAATTTTTCGGGCGGCGGCAGCATGTGCGGCAGCGTGCTCTTGGTATCGGCGATCTCGTCGATATCGAAGAACAGAGCGCCGGGAATGTGTTCCTCCAGATATTCGGTCCGCGCATCCTTGCCTTCGCCTGGCATGTACCAGGAGGCGTCGATGATCACGAGGTCGGGAGCGCCGAGTTCACCGGCGAGCTCGTCGGTCTCGATCAGCCAGGTCTTCGCTTGCGACAAAGCAAATCTCCACTTTGCTCAGACAAACACTTTAGGAGCCGCCGCCTGTCCCTGGTCGAGCCAAGCGGGGACCGGTAGGCCTTTCTCACGCAAGAATTTGGGGTTGAACAACCGACTCTGGTAGCGGGTGCCGTAATCGGCGAGAACCGTGACGATGGTATGACCGAGCCCGAGGTCGCGGGCAAGGTGGATGGCACCTGCGACGTTGATGCCGCTCGATCCGCCGAGACAAAGGCCTTCCTCGCTCAATAGGTGGAAGATGATGGGCAGCGCCTCCGCGTCGGGTATCTGGTAGGACTCGTCGATCTTGGCGCCTTCAAGATTGGCGGTAATCCGTCCCTGACCGATCCCTTCGGTGATCGAGCTCCCTTCGGTCTTCAGCACGCCGTGCTTGTAATAGTTGTAGAGGGCGGCGCCCATCGGATCGGCGAGTCCGATCACGACGCCGGGATTGTGCTCCTTGAGCCCCATCGAGACCCCAGCGAGCGTTCCGCCGGTTCCGACTGCACAGATAAAGCCGTCGACTTTGCCGTCCAGGTCATTCCAGATTTCCTGTGCCGTCGTCTCGACATGACCTTGGCGATTCGCCACGTTGTCGAACTGGTTGGCCCAGATCGCGCCATCAGGCTCGGACGAAGCGAGTTCCTCGGCGAGGCGGCCCGAATATTTCACGTAGTTGTTGGGGTCCTTATACGGGACGGCCGGCACCTCGATAAGCTCAGCGCCGGCAAGCCGCAGCATGTCCTTCTTCTCGGCAGACTGGGTCTCCGGAATGACGATCACGGTCCTAAGCCCCAGCGCGTTACCCACCAGAGCGAGCCCAATGCCGGTATTGCCGGCGGTACCCTCTACCACAGTGCCACCGGGTTGGAGCCTGCCCGAATTCAGCGCATCGCGAATGATGAAGAGGGCAGCGCGATCCTTGACCGACTGGCCCGGGTTCATGAACTCGGCTTTGCCGAGGATCAAGCAACCGGTCTCCTCGGACGCGCGCTTGAGCTTGATCAGCGGCGTGTTGCCGATCGCCTCGATAATGCCGTTGCGGGGACGCACTGGCGGGCCTTCGCATGCAGTAATGTCTGACCCGGCAACCTAATGAGCGCGATAGGCCGCCGCAAGACGCCGGCATCCTTGGAAAACCGGTCTTATCGGCTTTTCATTCCCCATCAGTGCAGGGCGACGGTCGCAATGGCGCGGGCGACCTTCCCGGCGGGCCACGTAGTGGGAGCGCCGGGCGGGTCGAGTGCCGAGGGAATATCGGTACCTTGTCCAGGTTCACCCAACATGACGCTCCCTGCCTGGTTCGAGACCGTGACTTTCCCTTTGAGCAGCAGAACCCCATATTTGTCCAGCGGTCCGCCCCAGAATTCGGTGCCGCGCACGGCGATATCCGCGAACGGCGTGGATACCGCGATGTTGCTGTCTTTCATCTCCTTGATGCGGCCGGTTGCGAAGCGAAAAGCGCCCTTAGTCGCTTGCAGCACGGTCTCGCCGATGCCGCGATCCGGATCGTAGACATAGCGGTCGATCACGACGCTCGCATGTTCGCCGAGAGTAAGCTGAGTTTCGTCGAGGAACGTAACTTGAAGCCGCGCATTGGCGCCCGTGCGCAGCTCGTCCTTCAGATGCACGGGCGCGCCGACTGTGGCAGTGACGGCACCTGAGGCCGAGATGACTTGCGCCTCGTTCTCAACCTTGTCGACGACGCCGACGCGGCTTGCATCTTCCGCGGCTTGGGCTCCATAGACGTTTAGATGCAGGGCGAGCGCAGCGAGGAAGGCCAGGAGAAATGGCAGGGCGCGCATCGAAGCCTCCGTTTAGCATCCTTGGCTGGGCGCGATCATAGACGAGAGCAACGGGAGCCTGTAGAGGAACCGGCCCGGTAGCAGAGCGGCGCGCATTGCAAGGAGGCTGGCAGGCGCGGAGTCCGGATGTTATAGACCGCGAGGTCGAGGGCTGGGCGCGACCCAAAGCGGGCGTGGTGAAACTGGTAGACACGCCAGATTTAGGTTCTGGTGGCTTCGGCCGTGGGGGTTCAACTCCCTCCGCCCGCACCAACCAACTTCGTTGGATGGACTTGTATTATTGAGCGCCGTCAAGGCGCTCTGACAGACGATGGATAGAGGCGTATGAACGTCACGGAAACGACTGCTGAAGGGTTACGCCGCCAGTTGAAGGTGGTCGTCGGCGCCGAAGAGTTACAGCGCCGCCTTTCGGCCCGCCTCGACGAGCTCAAGGGCAGGGCACGGCTTAAGGGTTTCAGGCCGGGCCACGTGCCGAAGGAGCATTTGCGTAAAGTGTTCGGCAAGTCGGTGATGGCCGAGGTGGTGCAGCAGGCCGTGGCCGAGACGAGCCGTGAGGCTCTATCGCAGCGCGAGGAGCGTCCGGCCTTCCAACCCAAGGTCGGGCTGCCCGAAGATGAGGCAGAGATCGACAAGATCTTCTCTGGCGCTGGCGATCTCGCCTACACGCTCTCTTTCGAGGTGCTGCCGCAATTCGAGGTGAGCGACTTCTCTAAGATCAAACTCGAGAAGTCGGTCGCACCTGTGACCGACAACGACATCGAGCAGGCGATCGATCGCTTGCGCGCCGCCAATCTCCGCTACAAGCCGAAGGACAACGCAGCCGAGAACGGCGATCGCTTGACGGTCGACTTCGTGGGCAAGATTAACGGCGAAGCCTTCGAGGGCGGCAGCACCGAGGATGCCCCAATCGTGCTCGGCAGCGGCAATTTCATTCCGGGATTCGAGGAGGGACTTGCCGGCGCCAAGGCTGGCGAAGAACGCGAGGTCGAAGCGACCTTCCCGGCGAACTACCCCGAGAAGAAGCTGGCCGGAAAGGCCGCGCGCTTCGAGGTCAAGATCAAAGAGGTGGCTGCGCCCGAGACGCCGCCGCTCGATGAGGACTTCGCCAAGGGCCTGGGCATCGAGTCAGTCGAAAAGCTCCGTGACACCGTCAAGCAGCGGCTGGAACAGGATCGCGCGCAGGCCTCACGCCTCAAGTTGAAACGGGCGCTCCTCGATGCGCTCAATGAAGGCTACAGCTTCGAGCTTCCTCCGACTCTCGTTGACAATGAGTTTCAGGCAATCTGGGCGCAGGTGATGGCCGATCTCGAGCGCTCGAAGCGCAGCTTCGCCGACGAAGGCACGACCGAGGAGAAGGCGCGCGAGGAATATCGCGATATCGCCGCACGGCGTGTGCGACTTGGGCTGATCCTGTCAGAGATCGGCACTCGCAATCAGATCGCCGTCACCGACGACGAGGTGAGCCGCGCGCTGCTCGAGCGCGTGCGGCAGTTCCCGGGCCAGGAGCGCAAAGTCTACGACTATTACCGCAACAACCCCGAGCTTCTCGCCGAGTTCAGGGCGCCGATCTTCGAGGACAAGGTGGTCGATTACATTCTCGAGCTCGCCAAGGTGACCGAGAAGACGGTGACACCGGAAGAG
The DNA here is from genome assembly GCA_046724315.1 of Pseudomonadota bacterium. Lineage (GTDB taxonomy): Bacteria > Pseudomonadota > Alphaproteobacteria > Rhizobiales > Methyloligellaceae > Methyloceanibacter. The sequence continues at coordinate 5,816 of JBKOWI010000056.1, forward strand.
CTTTACGCCGATCCTGACGAGGACCACGACCACGCCCACCATCACCACCACGACCATGATCATGACCACCATCATGGGCATGATCACGATCACGAGCATGACCACCATCACGGGCACGCCCCCAAACATGAGTAATTAAGGAGGAGGCACCGGCCTCTTCCGTTTTCGTCAGCGACCCCATATGTAGTGGGGCAGTCCCAAGATTCGTGGGCAGCCCGCGGGGCCAATCAGCCTTCTGGAACCTCCAATGAAAAACCCGGCAGACACCTTCTTGAACACCCTCGTGCCCATGGTGGTCGAGCAGACCAACCGGGGCGAGCGGGCCTATGACATCTATTCGCGACTGCTTAAGGAGCGCATCATTTTCGTCACGGGTCCAATCGAGGACCAGGTCGCCTCGCTCATCACCGCGCAGCTTCTCTTTCTCGAGGCCGAGAACCCCAAGAAAGAGATCTCCATGTACATCAATTCGCCGGGCGGGATCGTGACCTCGGGCATGGCGATCTACGACACGATGCAG
>JBKOWI010000030.1:0-8081 GCA_046724315.1 Pseudomonadota bacterium
ACATTGACCTTGGCGAGAGGTTGCAGCTCCTCCTTCGAGTAGATGCCGTCCTTGTTGGTATCGAGGCCCTCCACCGCCATGGCCGTGTAGAACTCGTCAAACGTCCAGGCGTGACGGATGCCGATGATCTGGTGGTTGGGACCGAGGAGGATCTCGGAGCGGACCGTGGCCCAGACATGCGGATGGGCGTCTGCGGTCGGAGCGAGGCCAAGGGAGCCCGCAGCGGCCAAAGCAAGCGTCAGATGTGATCGATGCCTTTGTGCGCCCCGCAGCAACAAGGCTTGACTCCTCGAAAGCTCGCCTTCTTAGGCGCGGAATATGGAGGATTTAGGGGCTTGGCCGGTGCGTCAAAGACGTCCCGGCGGCACGAAGCAATGGCTGGCGCGGAGGTCGCCTTGACTCTGGCTTCGACTCTGGTTAGAACAAAACAGGAACGAGAGTTGAGGTGTGTCGCATTGCGTAACGACGTTCCAGGCGGTGCAGAAGGTCTCCTCGTTCCGCCGGCTGGCGTTGAAAGAGCAGGCGGGGCAAGGGGTGGGGTTCTGATTGAGCAGTTGCGTGCTTCGATCCGCGCGCTCGAGCAGGTTCCCGTGTCTCTGGCCATCCCCCCCGCACCGGGCACGGCCCCTCCCCACCCCGCCTGCTCTCTATTCTCCTCCTCCGAGCTGTCATCGCCCGGCTTGACGGGGCGATCCAGTAACTCTTGGCCTCGAATCGAGGCACTGCGGCAGCCAACCAAAAAAGGACAGGGATTACTCGATGCCCGCCTTCGCGGGCATGACAAAGAGACGAGAAAATTTCCGCTGAGCAAGCTCAGTCAAGGCGGGGTCCATGAACTCAAGGCAGCCTCCTATCGAGATTATCCTGCCGCGCTTGCTTTAGTCCTTGCCGCTGTCGCTGAAGCCGCGGCCAAGGCCAAACGGCGAAGCCTCGTCTTGTGGTGCCTCACCAAGGAGACCGCGCGCGAATGGGGCCGCCCTTACGGACCTGGACTTTGCGCGCTCGGCCTCGATCCGTCGCGCTTTCTCATCGTCGAGGCGCGGACGGCGCAGGACGCAGCCTGGGCGCTTGAAGAGGGCTTAAAGAGCCGGGCGCTCATTGCCGCGCTCGCGCAAATCGAGATCAAGGCGCCGCTCGTCACGCGCCGCCTTGGGCTCGCTGCACAAGCCTCGAGCACGCCGTGTCTGTTGCTGTCGAGCCATCAGCAACCAACTCTACCGGGAACGCTCACCCGTTGGCGCATCGCGGCCAAGAGGAGCGGGCCAGTGCCTTACGATGCAAATGCTCCAGGCCCCGCCTCCTGGCAACTCACGCTCGAGCGCTGCCGGGGCGAAGCAGGAGGGAGAAGCTTTATCGTGGAGTTCAGTCATGAGTCGTTACGTGTCCGTCTTCCTGCCGCATCTTCCCATCGAGCGGCTGAAGCGGGAGAGAGCGGAGAGCGGCGAGGCGCCGTTACCGGATGATCGGCCGTTCGCTCTCGTCGGCAGCGAAGAGCGCGGGCTCGTCCTCACCGCCCTCAATGAAGCAAGCCTCAACGAAGGGTTGAGCGAGGGTTTCGGTCTCGCCGATGCCAGAGCCATCTGCCCGTATCTCCTGACCGCGCCTGCCGCGCCTAAGAAGGACGAAAACGCGCTACTTGCGCTCGCGCGCTGGGCTTCTGCCCGTTATAGCCCAACCCTAAACAAAGACGGCGATGACGGGCTCTGGCTTGATGTCACCGGCGTGCCGCATCTCTTCGGCGGCGAAGCTGCGCTCCTTGCTGACATGGCGGCACGGCTCACACGCGCTGGCTTTAGCGCACGGCTTACTGTCGCCGAGACTTTAGGAGGGGCGCATGCGCTTGCCCGCTATGCGGCAAGCTCTCCAACCATCGTATCCCACGGAAAGATCGGCGAAGCGCTTCGTGCTCTTCCCGTAGAGGCTTTGCGGCTCGAGCCGGAAATCGCCCTCCTTTTGCGGCGGCTTGGCTTGAAACGCGTCGGTCAGCTCTACGATCTGCCACGCGCAAGCCTCGAGCGGCGGTTTCATTCCAGGGATGTGGCAGAAGCCGTCCTGCGCCGGCTCGATCAGGCGCTTGGGCTTAGCGAGGAGCCGCGTCTTCCCCTTCGCCCCACGCCCGACTTCGTGGCGCGACTTCCTTTCCCTGAACCTCTTATCAGCCATGACGGCGTTTCCGTCGCGCTTTCCCATCTTGCCGCAGAGCTTTGCCGAACGCTTGCGCGCGTAGGGCGAGGCGCGCGGCGCCTAGCGCTGTGGGTCGCCCGCGCCGACGGCTCGTCCACCGTGATCGAGGCGGGCTTGAGCGCACCCTCGCGCAAGCCCGAGCATCTCTTGCGTCTGCTCAAGGACAAGATCGAGACGATCGACGTCGGTTTCGGCGTCGATTTGATGGCGCTCGCGGCGCTTGCCACCGAAAAGCTTGCGCCGGCACAAACCACGCTTGCCGAGAGGGAAGGCGAAGCAGAGCCGGAATCTTTGATCAATTGCCTCGCCAATCGCCTGGGCGCCCGTGCCGTGCGCAGGCTCGTGCCCAAGGCAAGCCACATTCCAGAATTGGCGCAAGTCTTCCGCAGCGCCTTTGCCGACCCATCGTTTTGGACTTCGCTTGCCGCTGCCAAGCCACCACGCCCGCCGCTTCTCTTTGCAAAGCCAGAGCCTGTTGCCGTGCTCGCCGAGATCCCCGAAGGGCCTCCAGCGCGCTTCACCTGGCGGCATGTGATGCGCCGCGTGGTCAAGGCCGAGGGGCCTGAGCGCATCGCGCCTGAATGGTGGGGCGCACTCAAATCCTTACCTACCCGCAAGGAAAAGGAACGCAAGAGGCCGCGCGACTATTACCGCATCGAGGATGAGGACGGGCACCGCTACTGGATCTTCCGCGACGGCCTCTATCAGGAGAATGGGCTCGGAGTACCCTCCTGGTATCTGCACGGCGTCTTCGGGTGATGGCTTTCGCGCCGCCCCGCTACGCCGAGCTCGACGTCACCACCAATTTCTCCTTCCTACGCGGTGGCTCGCATCCCGAAGAGCTGGTGGCGACGGCGAAGCTGCTCGGCCTCGAGGCAATCGCCGTCACGGACCGCAACACGCTCGCCGGCGTGGTGCGCGGCCATCTCGCGGCGCGCGAGGTGGACGGGATCAAGTTCATCGTCGGCGTACGCCTCGACCTCAAAGATGCTCCGAGCCTGCTCGCTTATCCGACGGATCGCTCGGCCTACGGCAGGCTGTGCCGGCTGCTCACGCTTGGCCAGCGCCGCGCCGATAAGGGCGATTGCATCCTTCATCTCGACGACGTCGCAGCCCACGCCGAAGGTCTGATCTTCATCGTCCTCCCACCCGACGACTTTCCCTCTCCCTCTCTATTGTCATCGCCCGGCTTGACCGGGCGATCCAGTAACCACCGATCTCTCGATAACGAAGGTCCACTGTTACTGGATGCCCGCTTTCGCGGGCATGACAAAGGAAAGTTCGAAGACCAACTGAAGCGCATCAAGGAAATGATTGGGCCGCGAGTGCGCCTTTATCTGGCAGCGCGGCACTCTTATCGCGGTGACGATCGAGCCCGCATCGCCGCGCTTTCCGAACTTGGGAAACAGAGAGGAATTACTATCGTCGCGACCAATGGCGTGCTCTATCACGCACCCCACCGGCGAGACCTTCAGGACGTGCTCACTGCGATCCGCGAGAAATGCATCGTCGCCGAGGCTGGTCTTCGCCTCGAAGCCAATGCCGAGCGGCACCTAAAATCGGCGCACGACATGGCGCGGCTGTTTTCAGGCTATGAGGATGCGCTTTATCGCACCATCGAAATCGCTGAGGCCTGCACCTTCTCTCTCGACGAGCTGAAATACGAATATCCCGACGAGCCGGTCCCCGAGGGAAAGACACCGCAGTCTCATCTCGAAGACCTCACCTGGGAAGGCGTCACCTGGCGTTTTCCTAACGGCATACCCGACAAGGTGCGCCAGACGCTTGCGAAGGAGCTTGCGCTGATCGCCGAGCTCGACTATGCGCGCTATTTCCTCACCGTCCACGACATCGTCCGTTTTGCGCGGGGCCAAGGTATTCTCTGCCAGGGCAGAGGGTCTGCCGCCAATTCTGCCGTCTGCTATTGCCTCGCCATCACCAATGTCGATCCCACCGAGATCGATCTCCTGTTCGAGCGCTTCGTCTCGCCAGAGCGCAAGGAGCCACCCGATATCGACGTCGATTTCGAGCACGAGCGGCGCGAGGAGGTCATCCAATATATCTACGCGCGCTATGGCCGCGACCGCGCAGGCCTTGCCGCCACCGTCATCTGCTATCGCGGGCGGCTTGCGGTGCGCGAGGTGGGCAAGGCGCTCGGCCTTTCCGAGGACACCGTGGCCGCGCTCGCCACCACCATCTGGGGCTTGAGCAACTCGAGCCTGCCTGAAGAGTATGTGCGCCAGGCGGGGCTCGATCCTTCAGACCCTCTGCTTGCCCGCTGTCTCGAGCTCACCCATGAGCTGATCGGTTTCCCGCGCCATCTCTCCCAGCATGTCGGCGGCTTCGTGCTGACGCGTGGGCCACTGTCCGAGGTTGTCCCCATCGGCAATGCCGCCATGGAGGACCGCACCCTCATCGAATGGGACAAGGACGATCTCGACGCGCTCTGCTTGTTGAAAGTCGATGTGCTCGGCCTCGGCATGCTCACCTGCATCCGCAAGGCCTTCGCCTTCTTGCGCGAGCATTACAGCAAGGACATCACGCTCGGCACGGTGCCACGCGACGACCCAGCCGTCTACGACATGCTGTGCAAAGCCGACTCGATCGGTGTGTTCCAGGTCGAGAGCCGGGCGCAGATGAACATGCTGCCGAGGCTTCGCCCCCGCGTCTTCTACGATCTCGTCATCGAGGTCGCCATCGTGAGGCCAGGGCCGATCCAGGGCGATATGGTTCATCCCTATTTGCGCCGCCGCTGCGGGGACGAACCTGTCGGGTTCCCATCGCCCCACCCAGACCATGGTCCAGCAGATGAGCTGAACCAAGTCCTGGGCAAGACCATGGGCGTGCCGCTCTTTCAGGAGCAGGCAATGCGGCTCGCTATGGTTGCGGCGAAATTCTCCGGCCCAGAGGCGAATGAGCTTCGCCGCGCCATGGCGACCTTCCGCCGCCGCGGCACCATCGATCGCCTGCGCGAGAAGATGGTCGGCCGCATGACGGAGCGCGGTTATCCGGCAGAGTTCGCCGAGCGCTGCTTCAACCAGATCAAGGGTTTCGGCGAATATGGCTTTCCCGAGAGCCACGCCGCGAGCTTCGCTCATCTCGTTTATGTCTCGGCCTGGATCAAATGCCATTACCCCGCGGCGTTTGCCGCGGCACTGCTCAACTCACAGCCCATGGGCTTTTATGCTCCGGCGCAGATCGTGGCTTGCGCGCGGACCCATGGCGTCGAGGCGCGGCCGCCCGACATCAACCATAGCCTGTGGGACTGCACGCTCGAGGAGGCGCGAGATGGCATCTTTGCGCTGCGTCTAGGTCTCCGCCAGATCGATGGCTTATGCGAAGCTGAGGTGCAGCGTCTCGTCTCAGCGCGCAACGGCATCCCCGCCGGGCTCAATCCCCATCTGTTTGCACCACAGCCTGCTGCTCGCTCCATCCCTCCCCTTGATGAGGGCGGCGAGACGGCAGGCCGAGCCAGGTGGGGTGAGTCTCCCCACCTCGAAGAAAAGTCCCCCACCCGGCTTGCTGCGCAAGGCGACCTCCCCGCAAGGGGAAGGTATGGAGACGTGTGCGACCTATGGCGACGGAGCGGTATCGGCCGCGCGAGCATTGAGAAGCTCGCCGTTGCCGATGCCTTCCGTTCGCTCGGGCTCGACCGCCGTCAAGCTCTGTGGGAAGTGCGCGGGCTTCCGAAGGAGAACCCACTGCCGCTGTTCGATCACGCCGCGACTGCGGAGGCCGGCGATGAAGAGAAGGTGCTGCTGCCCTTGATGCCGTTGTCGGAGCACGTGGTGAATGACTACCGCACGCTTCGCCTTTCGCTCAAAGCCCATCCCATGAGCTTCCTGCGCGCACGCGTCGCGGTGGCACGCATTCTCTCTTGCGCCGATCTCAAGCAAAGCCGCGACGGGGCACGCGTGAGTGTTGCTGGCGTCGTGTTGGTGCGCCAGCGTCCGGGCTCGGCGCAAGGCGTTGTGTTCATGACCATCGAGGACGAGACCGGCGTCGCCAACTCGGTGATCTGGCCCAACGTGCTTGAGCGCGAGCGCAAGGTAGTAATGGGCGCGCGGCTCGTGGTGGTGCATGGCCGGGTGCAGCGCCATGAGGATATCATCCATGTGGTCGCGGAGCGGCTAGAGGACCGCAGCGACTGGCTCCATCTCCTCACCGAGGACGGCGAGAATTTAAGCGTCGCGCTCGCCAATGCCGACGAGATCCGCCGCCCTGAGCCTGGGTCTTGGCGCGACAAGTCAGACGAGCTTCCTCTTCCCATCGCCCACGGCGATCACGTCAAGCATGCCAGCGGCGAGGACCCTCGCGAGCGCAAGCAAGAACGAGGACACCCACGCTGGCATCCGCGGCGTCATCCCCGCACCGAGCGCATCATCCCACGGTCCCGCGACTTCCATTAGCCGCGAACGGGAGTGGTCAGCCCGGCGAAAGCCGCTATGCTGCCGGGCATGAACCGCAAGCCTTTACTTGTTGCCATTACCCTCGCGCTCCTTCTCGCATTCGGCGCGCCGGCGCTGCAGGCCTTCGAGCAGCCCGAGCCTCCAAGCGGGTTTACGCCGAAGCCGCTTGTCAAGACTAAGCGGCACATGGTGGTTGCCGCGCATTCACTCGCCGCAGAGGCAGGACTCGCGATTTTGCGTAAAGGCGGCAGCGCAGTCGATGCCGGCATCGCGACTCAAATGGTGCTCAACGTCGTCGAGCCGCAGTCGTCGGGGATCGGCGGCGGCGCCTTCATCCTTTATTGGGATCAGGCGGCGAAACAGCTCACAGGCTTCGACGGACGGGAAACCGCGCCAGCGGCAGCAACGCCCGAGCTTTTCCTTGGGTCTGACGGAAAGCCCCTTCCTCGTGATGCCGCCATGGCGAGCGGCCTTTCCGTGGGCGTTCCCGGTGTGCTCGCCGCGCTCAAGCTCGCCCATGACAAATACGGCAAATTGCCTTGGGCCGATCTGTTCCAGCCGGCCATCGCGCTTGCCCGCGAAGGCTCCCCTGTCTCGCCGCGCCTCGCCAAGGTGCTCGCCGACACCGGCCCGCAAAGTTTCGCACCTGAGGCTCGCACCTATTTCTTCGACGCGCAGGGCCGGCCTTGGCCCACGGGCTACAAGCTTGCCAATCCCGCGCTTGCTAATACGCTCGATACCATCGCGCACGACGGGCCCAAGGCATTTTACGAGGGCGAGATCGCCCGCGACATCGTCAAGGCAGTGCAAGGGGATCCGCGCCAGCGCGGCAAGCTTTCCGTCGAGGATCTGGCGAATTACCGCGCCAAGGAACGCGATCCCGTTTGTTCTTTCTACCGCGCTTATCGCGTTTGCGGCGCCGGGCTCCCCTCTTCGGGGGGGGTGACGGTGAGTCAAGTCCTAGACTTGATCGGCCCGTACGATCTTGGGTCAATGCCGCTCGCCCCCACGGCCGTCCATGTTATTGCCGAAGCCGAGCGCCTCGCCTTCGCCGACCGCGCTCTCTATCTCGCCGACAGCGACTTCGTTTCCGTTCCGGTCGCCGGTCTCCTCGATCCCGGCTATGTCGCCACCCGCCGCGCCTTGATGAATCCTTCCCGCGCACAGGATCATATCAGTGCCGGCACGCCGCCCAATCAGCGCCAAGGCGCGTTCGGGCGTGACGCCACTACTGAGAGCGTCGGCACGAGCCAGATTTCCATCGTCGACGACGCGGGCAACGCCTTCTCGATGACCACGAGCATCGAGCAGTCCTTCGGCTCGCGAACCATGGCGCGCGGTTTCCTGCTCAACAATCAGCTCACCGATTTCTCCTTCCTTCCCACCGACGAGCAAGGCCGCGCGGTGGCCAATCGTGTCGAGGGCGGCAAACGGCCGAGAAGCGCAATGGACCCGACCATTGTGTTCGCAAGCGGGGACGGCGCTCTT
>JBKOWI010000036.1:0-2879 GCA_046724315.1 Pseudomonadota bacterium
AGGAAACTGTGAAATTTGTCGGCCACCATAAAGCGATAACAACCGACAAATACGACATGGCCAGGCGAGCCGGCAGCAAAACACAGACCGCTAAAGCGCGAGGTGCAAAGACGCGAACCGCCTCGACCAAGAGCAAGGCGCGCAAGCTTGAGCCTCAAGCCGAAGCGAGCATGCCCAAAGTCAAAGAGACTCAAAGCGCGCGTGCCAAGCCCAAGCAAAGGCCCAAGATCGAGGTCAGTTCCGAGCTCCTTGCGCACGCCCATGTCAGCAAGGCGTGGCCGTTCGAGGAGGCGCGCAAGGTCTTAAGTCGACTGAAGCGCATTCCTAAGCCGACCGGCGCCATCATCTTCGAAACGGGCTACGGCCCATCCGGGCTGCCCCATATCGGCACATTCGGCGAGGTCGCCCGCACCACCATGGTGCGGCATGCCTTCCGCGTGTTGACCGAGGACAGGATTCCGACGCGATTGATCTGCTTCTCGGATGACATGGACGGCTTGCGCAAGGTGCCCGACAACATCCCCAATAAGGAGATGGTGGCGGAGCATCTCGGCAAGCCGCTGACGCAGGTGCCTGACCCGTTCGGCGACCATCCGAGTTTCGGCCACCACAACAATGCGCGGCTCAAGGCCTTTCTCGACACGTTCGGCTTCGACTATGAGTTCCTGTCGGCGACCGAGTGCTACACGAGCGGCCGCTTCGACGCGACCTTGCTCAAGGTCTTGCAGCATTACGATGAAATACGCGACGTGATCCTACCGACGCTCGGTCCTGAACGGCGCGCGACCTACAGCCCCTTCCTGCCTATCTCGCCGAGGACGGGCAAAGTGCTGCAAGTGCCGATCGTCGACCGCGATCTCTCCTCCGGCTCGATCGTCTATAAGGATCCGGATACCGGGAAGCTCACTCAAACTCACGTGACGATGGGCCATTGCAAGCTGCAGTGGAAGGCCGACTGGGCCATGCGCTGGGCGGCGCTCGGCGTCGACTACGAAATGGCTGGCAAAGACCTGATCGATTCGGTCCGTCTCTCGGGGCACATCTGCCGCATTCTCGGGGCGCAGCAGCCCGAGGGCTTCATCTACGAGCTATTTCTCGACGAGAAGGGCGAAAAGATTTCGAAGTCGCGCGGCAATGGCCTCACCATTGAGGAGTGGCTGACTTACGCGTCGCCCGAAAGCTTGTCGCTCTACATGTATCAGAGCCCGCGCAAGGCGAAGCGTCTCTATTTCGACGTGATCCCGCGCGCGGTCGATGAATATATCGGCCATCTCGCGGCCTATCCGAAGGAAGAGCCTGCTGCGAAACTCGTGAACTCGGTTTGGCACATCCATCAGGGCGAGCCGCCCAAGGCCGAGCTTCCCATCAGCTTCGCGCTGTTGCTCAACCTTGCCAGCGCCTCGAATTCGGAGGATGCCGAGGTGCTGTGGGGCTTCATCCGCCGTTACGCGCCTGATGCGACACCCGAGCAGCACCCTTTGCTCGACCAGCTCGTCGGCTATGCCATCCGCTACTTCCATGACTTCGTGAAACCGGCCAAGAGCTATCGCTCGCCGTCGGCAAAAGAGCGGGCGGCGCTTCTCGATCTCGACCAGCGCCTCGCAAAGCTTCTCAAAGGCGTGCCTGCCGAGGAAATTCAGACCGAGGTCTATGCGGTGGGGAAGGAGCACGGTTTCGAGCCGCTGCGCGACTGGTTCACCGCGCTATATGAAGTGCTGCTCGGCCAGACCCAAGGTCCACGCTTCGGCTCTTTCGTCGAGCTTTATGGCGTCCCTGAGACCCGCGCGCTGATCGCCACAGTGTTGGACTCCTGAGCCGAATGCTTCCCGCGTCTTTTTGCCTCGCCAGCCCAAGGCGGCTTGAGCCAAGGGGCCGCGGTGGAGCAGGGCGTTAGGTGTCTCGTCTGCACCGGAATAGAATGATCGCGTTTAGGCAAGGAGACGGGAAAATGACCCAATCAAAACTGCTGCTGGTAGTCGCGATGACAGTTCTGATGTTCGGCTTTGCGGGAGCCAAGTCGTCAAGTGCTGCACAGATGCAGAAGGACGTGGTGATTGCCGCAGAGGACGCTGCGCCGGACGATGAGAGTGGCACGGGCTCGGCGAAAATGGGCGAAGGCGAAGGCACGCAGACGGGCGATCAGGGCGCAACCAAGGAAAACGACACGCAGAAAGTCGACCAGCCGCCTCGCCGCAACCCCACGACCGGCACTGGTGACTATCAAGAGGAGGGTGCCCCTTCGGATGACGACCAAGATACAGACAGGTAACAGACAGGTAACGGCAGGGTTGGCTCGACGCCCCTAAGACCATCTCATCGAGCTAAGCAAGCCGTTGCCACATTTCGCTAGGCGCGAGCCGTCACGGCTCGCGCCTACTGCCGTGATTTGCGCGATTTATTGATCTGGCAGAAATGGGGAACCGGCAGCAGGTCAGCCTGGGTCGCCCAGCGAGGGGCTCTTCAACCGGGACTTGAGAAAGGAGAACTGGTCAAAGGAGATTCGAAATGATCCAAGCCAACACGTTGATCGCAGGCGTGGCTGCAATAGCCCTGTCGCTCGGTGTCACAGGTGAAGAGACGATACCGAAAGAGCTGCAAGTTCCCCCGGGCAACAAGGACATCGTCATCGTCAAAGACGACGTCTAGGCGTCAGTCGGCCAAACCGACGCAACCGTGAAGCAATCTGCGGAGATGGCAAAGCTGAGGCGTCCAGGGCGGAGAGCGCCAGGCAGATGTTCCGAAGAGCCGCTCTGAAAGAATGACCGGCAACAGCCAGAACGACTAAGACGCGCGTAGCGACACCGCGAGATACGCCTGCTCCAAGTGCGGTTAGAGGTTCTCTAGTGATCGAGATCTTCGAAGATGGAACCCATCTCGAG
>JBKOWI010000079.1:0-14671 GCA_046724315.1 Pseudomonadota bacterium
CTGCCGACGTGGACAAAGCGTACACCCTTGAGCTTGGCACACTCCTTCAAGCCACGGAGCGTGGCCATCATCTTGCGCTCCAGCTCTGCGGCTGGAAGAGCAATGCGAGGCGGCAGCTTTATTCTTCTTCGTCTAGGCATAGCAGCTCCTGTCCACACTCGCCCAACCGCGACAAATGTCTAACCCCGGATGTTGGTTCCGCAAAGAGAAGGGCCGCCCAAGGCGAGCGGCCCTTTCCTCTGCTAGCGTTCTGCTAGGGTGAGGCTGCTCTGCTAGGGCGAAAGCGGCATGAAGTGGGAATGGCTTGTCGGCGCTGCTATCGCCCGTGCGTATGCCTACTACTCTGAGAGCCTGTCGGGGCTCGGCGGCTTGCGCTAATTGCACTGGCGCTGTGTGCACTCTGGATTTTCGACTGGCGGAGGTGAAGGACCCACCGCTGCTAGGTCCGGCGGGCTGCCCTGTTCCGCGTTAACCAGCTTCTGCGTTCTGAAGGTTACTATGGCGCTTGAGGATAGCGCCATGACTGTGGACCGCGACCAACTGTTCGCCGAACTTGATAAGCTTTCCGCTGACGAAATCGAGGCGGGTCTCGACGCTGGCGTATGGAGTGGCGATAGGCGTCAACTGGTGGAGCATTATCTCGACCAGATGAAGTTGGCCACACTGCAGATGGACATTGCCGACACAGCCAAGGTCGCAGCAAAAGCGGCCGAGGGTCAGTCCAGGAGGGCAACCTCAATCGCAATGGCAGCCTTGATCATCGCTGTCGGCGCGATGATCGCTGCAATGGCGTCGGCCATCATTGCCTTCCTTGCTCTGCGAAGATATGGCTTCCAGCCGCCTTGGTAATGAACCCGCCGCTCCTAGGACCGGCGAGCTGCTCTGCTAGGACAGGTTATGCAGCTTCTTCGGCGCGATCACGTCTTGGCTCGTATCGCCCAAGTTGCTCGGCGCGTACTTGCGCTAATAGCTCCCATACCGCTGCTAGGCTGAGTAGCTCTATCTTCCGCGTGCGTGTCTTTGTTTTAGCCGCAAGCTTCTGACAATCCTTGGCGTGCTGCGCAAAGTCCCACTCCCACACCCTGTGCATGAGTTTTCCCCACCTCTAGAAACGAAGGCCGAGATAACTCCGACTTGGGGAAATGGTTCGAGGCGATAGTCATCACGCCGAGAAGATCCACGACCAAAAGCGCGCGCTTTATCGAAATCGTGCCACGCTATCGAAATCGTGTCACCAAAGGCGCTATCTTGATTTTGAAGGCTCGTTTCACGCCTTTTGGAGATGCTTCAAACGTGCCCGAGCCAGCAACTCCCAAGCCTGGGCCATGTCCGCAAGGTGCTTCTTCTGCTCCCGCTCCTCATCTGAGCAGCAAGCCTTCGGCCCCCCTCGGCGCGGACTTCGTATTCCGCCACCTTACGCATGACGAGTTACCCCCTGGAGGCTCGGGCTGCCGGTCAAACTCTGAACTGTGGAAAATGTTCGGGGGTCGCTGCGGAAAGTGTGACCCCGCTTATTGTGCGGGCCGCCTACTCCGGGGGAAAGTCCTTCGGCAGTATCTCAACTTCGGGCGGCAGAGCGTGGCTGGCGCGTAGGAACTGCTCAAGGGTCTCGATGAACTCGTAGCTCTTCGCTACGTGCTGCCATTGCTGTTCCAGAGCTAGAAATTGGCCACGAACGCGGTCATCGGTCTCGGCGGCGGCAGCCTCTCTGCATTGATCTGCCCGTTGAAGACAGGCGCTGATGTACTCACCAAGCTGCTGAAGCATTGCCGTATCCCCGATCCGAACCGATCCTACCGTCGTTTCCGCTTAACCTCTGAGCCTCAGTGCGGCAACCGGCCACGGCGACCGGCTGCCACGGGGCCGGGCCAAGCCGGAGGTGTATCGTCGGAAGCCCGACGAAGCTCTCCACAGTCGGCCGATGATAGCAACCCCTTCCCAAGAGGACCTTCGAGCGAAGGTCCTCTTTCTTTGATCCGAGCCTGGCAGGCTTGGCGGCGTCCCCTTGGCTCCGCTTCCTCCCGGCGCGCGACTTTCGGGGAGGAGGGGATTATGACAGATTTGTGAGGGGGAGCGATGGAGGCGTCCCATGAGAATTACCATCCTTCTGGCCCTCAATTTTACCGTTGCGTTTTCGACAGCGACCTGGGCAGCGCCACAAGGCCCCGCCTGGGAGCCATGCGACTAAACGACGGGATGGAAGACCAATAGCTGCGGATAGCAGAAGCCAGCCTGGGGTAGCACTTGCGCGAAGACATCGCCTTCAGCCCCGCTTCCGGCGGGGCTTTTTCTTGGCGGAATAAAGAGCCCGAGTTTGCCATCGAGCGCAAAACTCAATCGACAAGACCCGTGCCGCTTTCGTAGGCTGATCCAAATCAGCGCCGGCGAACGCCGCGATCAGCTGGGAGGTATTCATGAACGAGCAGCCTCGACGCACGACGTTCTTCGGCGGGTGTCCGCACGACTGCCCCGACACTTGCGCCATGATCTACGAGGTCGAGGACGGCCGGCTCGTCGAGGTGAGGGGCAACAAGGAGCACCCGATGACGCGCGGGGGGCTCTGCGTGAAGCTCAAGGACTATCACGACCACCATTACAATCCCAACCGCGTGCTCTACCCCTTGCGCCGAGTCGGGCCCAAGGCGTCGCGCCAGTTCACGCGCACTACCTGGGATGAGGCAATCGCCGAGATCGTCTCGCGCTGGAAGGACATCATCGCGCGCTACGGCAGCCAGGCGATCATGCCTTACTCCTATCTCGGGAATGAGGGGCTAGTGCAGGGGCTGACCGCCGGCGATGCGTTCTTCAACAAGCTCGGCTCGACGGTGAATGAGAAGACCTTCTGCGCTTCGGGCTCATCAACGGCGTGGCTGCTCACCGTAGGCCCGACCGGCGGAGTCGATCCGGAGAGCTTCGTGCATTCCCGAAACATCGTGATCTGGGCCTGCAACTCGATCTCGACCAATCTCCACCATTGGCCGTTCGTGCTCGAGGCGCAGAAGAAAGGCGCCAAGGTGGTGGTGATCGATTCCTATCGCTCGCGCACGGCGAAGGCCGCCGATTGGCACATCATGCCGAAGCCCGGCACTGACGGTGCGCTCGCCATGGGCATCATCGCCGAGATCATCCGCCAGGACCTCGTCGACAAGGCCTGGGTAGAGAAGCACACAATCGGCTTCCCCGAGCTTGCTGCGCGTGCGGCCGAGTTTACGCCTGACTATGTCGAGCAGGTCACCGGCGTTCCGGCAGATGACGTTGCGCGCTTCGCCCGCGAGTTTGCCACGACTCAGCCTTCCGTCATCCGGTTGGGGGTTGCGCTAGAGCGGCACGCCGGCGGCGGCCAGACCATTCGCGCCGTGTGCGCGATCCCCGCGCTCGCCGGCTCTTGGCGTCATGTCGGCGGTGGGCTCCTTCAGATGCCGCTGTGGGAGTTCCCCATCGACTGGGCACGCGTGTCCCGTCCCGACTTCATTCGCCCTGGCACCCGCGTCGTGAACAATCTTCAGCTCGGCCGGGCACTTATCGGCGATATGAAGCTCGATCCGCCGATCATGGGGCTCTACATCTACAACACCAACCCGGTGAGCCAGGCCCCGGAGACCAACAAGATCGTGCAGGGGCTCTCACGCGGGGACCTGTTCTTCGTGACGGCCGAGCATTTCGTCACCGACACCGCGGCTTACGCCGACATCATCCTGCCCGCGACCATGGCCGGAGAGCACGACGACATGATGTTCTCCTGGGGCCACTTCTATTTGACCATCAATGAAAAGGCGATTGAGCCACGCGGCGAGGCCAAATCGAATGCCGAGATCTTCCGGCTGCTCGCCGCGGCATTCGGCTTTGACGATCCGCAATTCAAAATGAGCGACATGAAACTTGCCGAGCACTTCGTGAAATGGGATGCGCCGCAGATGGCCGGCATCGACATGGAGTATTTCCGCCGCCACGGCTATTTCCACCTCGCGGTGGGCACGCCTGACGACCGCCTGCCGCACGCGAATGGGAATTTCCCGACCCCGTCAGGGAAGGTCGAGTTCTTGGTGAGGGACGCCAAGAACTTTGTCGCTTCCGCGTTTCGCATGGGCTACGAGGATATGCAGTCAGGCGAGCCGGTCGACCCGCTTCCCGGCTACGTGCCGCCGCGCGAGAGTGCGGCGACCAATCCGAAACTCGCCGAGACCTATCCGCTCAACATCGTGTCGCCGAAGAGCCACGGCTTCCTTAATTCTTGCTACGCCAATGAGCCGCACAAGATCAAAGGCCAGGGCGAGCAGTTCGTGATGATCAGCCCAAAGGATGCGGCGGCGCGATCGATCCGCGAGGGCGATCCGGTGCGCGTTTATAACGACCGCGGCGATTTCGAGGGCTTGGCACGCGTCACTGACGACGTGCGCGAGGGCGTGATTGTGGCGACACTCGGCTATTGGCGGAGCCTCAACCGCTCCGACGGCTCGGTGAACTCGATCTCGTCGGCGGAGTTCTGCGGGCTCGGCCGCGCGCCGACCTTCTCCGACAATCTGGTGCAGGTGGTTCGCGTCAACTGAGGCTACGGCGTTGCAGGCACTGCTCTCGGCGTTTGGCTGCGGGTAGACTTTGAGGGAATTGCGCCAACGCGCTCTATTCAGCGGCGTCTGTCGATGCGCTGTCGGCCTTCACCTCCTGCAGAATGGTGAAGCCCTCAAACTCCGGATGGCCGAGATAGAGCGGCTTGTTGGCGCCGGCGCTGTCATGGGCCTTGCGGAAGGCCTCAGACCGCGTCCAATTGGCAAAATGCTTTTCAGACCGCCACAGCGAATGTGACGCATAGAGGACGTGATCGTCGCGCTCCGGTCCTTTCAGCAGGTGGAAGACCAGGAAGCCCGGCACGTTCTCGAGATGCGTCTCGCGCGAAAGCCACACTTGCTCAAAGTCGCGCTCGGCTCCCTTCCTCACCTTGAATCGATTCATCGCGATGAACATGCTCGAACTCCTGATAGCGACTATCCGACCGGCGGCTCGCTTTTTCCGTTCTGCCGTCCTATTTCTAGCGTGTTCGCCGCAATTTCAAATGAGCGGCGTCAAAAAACTCCTAGCAACCGTCTGCTAGATAAGCGAGTTGTCCCCGCGTTCGCTGCCCAGGAGAACTCTCCATGAACAAGGATACGACCGTCAAAGAACGCCGCAAGGCGCCTCTCACGACCCCGACCGACCTTGGCGACAATGCCCGCCGCGACATCAGCGGCGCGCTTAATTCTCTGCTTGCCGACGTCTTCGCGCTTTATCTCAAGACGAAGAATTTCCATTGGCATGTCAGTGGCCCGCATTTCCGCGACTATCATTTGATGTTCGACGAGCAGGCCGAGCAGATCTTCGCCATCACCGACGACATTGCGGAGAGAGTGCGCAAGATCGGCGGTACGACATTGCGCTCGATCGGCAATATCGCGCGGCTCCAGCGCATTCCCGACAACGATGCGGACTATGTCGATCCACTCGACATGCTGGCGGAGCTCAGGTCCGACAATCAAGCGCTGATCGCGAGTATGCGCGAGGCACACGATCTCTGCGACGAGGAGAACGATGTGGCGACGACGAGCTTGATCGAAGTGTGGATCGATCAGGCTGAACGGCGCGTGTGGTTCCTCTACGAGGCGAGCCGCAGGGGCGATCCGGGCGGACATTGAACTGTTGACAAGCTTGTGGTTTTTGGGGCGCCGGGAACCTTGGCGGGTTCCCGTGGCTTTTGGCGTGCGTCGTTGCCAAAGTTCACGCCTGATATTGGAGCATTTCTGATGCGAACTCGCCTGCTGGCGGCGCTAGCCGTCCTTGCCACCATTGCACTTGCTTCATGCGGCGCGCCAAGCACGCCCGATTTCGTACAGACCGCCGCGATGAGCGACATGTACGAGATCGAGGCCGGCAAGATCGCCGCCCAGAAGGGGCAGTCGGATGCCGTGAAGCAGTTCGGCCAGCATATGGTCGAGGCTCACTCGCAGACCACCGAGGAGCTGAAAGGCATCGTACAACAAGAGAAGATCAAGGTCGACCTTCCAACCAAGCTCGATGACAAGCATCATCGCATGATCGACGACTTGAACGCGGCGCATCAGGAGGATTTCGACAAGACCTATGCCAAGCAGCAGGTGAGCGCCCATGAGAAGGCGGAGAAACTGTTCTCGAAATATGCCGACAAAGGCGACAACGCCGCGGTGAAGGCATTTGCGGCAAAGGTGCTGCCCGTCATCAGGCAGCATCTGGAGGAAGCCAAGAAGCTCCCTCAATAATAGTGCTGGCGTCTGCCAGTTCTCTGAAGAGTTTGCCGGGTTATTGAGCGTTGGACTTCGCTTTGGCGGCCGGTTGCTCCAAGGCGCCGCGTCCATAGAGCCAATCGAAATCCCTGAGGACTTCATGCCGGCGTCCGAGCACAAAATTTCGTGCGAGCCGTATCGGCCCCCGCACGTGATAGATCCAGCCATAGCGCCGCGACAGGTCCTGGACCCGAGCTAAACGGGCGCGGCGCGGCCGTTCGTAGAGCTGAAAAGCCTCGCACAAATCGTCGGGAGACGCCTCGAGACTTTGCGCGAGTGACACTGCGTCCTCGATGGCGAGTGCCGCCCCTTGCGCCAAATAGGGCAAAACCGGATGGGCGGCGTCGCCGATCAGCACGACGCGCCCCGCGCTGAAGCTCTTGAGGGGCGCGAGACGATAAAGCGACCAGCGCTGCCAAGCCGTCGCCCGTTCCAGCAGCGAGCGCAAATTCCCGGCCATAGGCTTCAATTTTGACAGCAGAGCCACGACGTCCGCCGGCTGGCTCCAGCCTTGGCTTTCCGGCCCACCCTCAGTGATGGCCACAAGGTTGAGGCTGCGGCCGCCACGGACCGGATAGTGGACCACGTGCGCGCCCGAGCCGAACCATAAGCCGATGACTGGCGCAGCGAAAGGAGAGGGAAGATCCTTGCGGTCCAACAGGGCGCGCCAGGCGGTCGCTCCGGCAAAACGCAATTGGTCGCGTGGAAATAGAAGTTCTCGCACCGTCGACCACAGTCCGTCGGCGCCGATCAGGCATGGTCCTTTTGCCTCGCCGCCGTCGGCCGATCTGACAGCCACCGCATCTCCATCTGCTTTGACGGATGTCGCATCGAAGCGCGCTTTGAGCTTGATGAGCGCAAGTTTTTCCGCGACGGAACGAACACCATCGTGAAGGTCGGCGCGGTGAAGGGTGAGATAGGGAGCGCCATAATATTCGTCCGCCTGTTTCCCGAGCGGCAGTGATTGGAGCTGGCGCCCTGAAAGCCCGTCGTAGAGCCACATCGCGTCGGGCTTGAATGCTGCTGGCTTGATGACATCAAGAACGCCGAGGTCCTTCAAAATACGCGTGGCATTGGGACCGAGCTGAATGCCGGCGCCGGTCTCGTCGGCGAACGACGAGCGCTCCAGCACAGTGCTGTTGATCCCTCTGCGCGCCAGTGCGATGGCGGCGGTGAGCCCGCCGATGCCGCCGCCGGCGATCAGAATGTTCCTTTGTTTTTTTGCCATAAGCCCGTTAGGCCGCGGGTGCTCCGGGCGGAGAGGTCGCGACGTAGACGCAGCTTGGAGGTTCGCTCTCTCCCTGCTTGACTGCCGGGTCGTAAGTGAAAAGCGTCGAGCAATAGGGGCAGACGATTTGCGCCTCGTGCCCCATGTCGAGATAGACGTGGGGATGGTCGAAGGGTGGCGTGGCCCCCATGCACTGGAACTCCTTGACGCCGATCCTGATCCGGTCGACGCCTTTGTCGTTCACGAAATGAGGAACGATCGTTTGAGGCATGGACGTTATGTTTCGGTCTCCCGCTCAGAGAAGTAGCGGCGAGCATAATGACCACGAAGGCAAAGCGATAGATGGGACCAAAGGGGTTCGATTCCGACGGCGTGAAGATCGCCTATATCGACGAGGGGCAGGGCGAACCGATTCTTCTCATCCATGGCTTTGCCTCCAATGTGGCGACCAATTGGATCAACCCAGGGTGGGTCAGCACGCTCACCGCAGCTGGGCGCCGGGTGATCGCCTATGACAATCGAGGGCATGGTCAAAGCGAGAAGCTGTACGATCCTGCGCTTTATGGCGCGCCGGCGATGGCCGAAGACGGGCGCCGCTTGCTCGACCATCTCGAGATCCAGGGCGCCGACGTTATGGGCTATTCCATGGGTGCTCGCATTGCCGCGTTTCTCACCATGGCGCATCCCGAGCGTGTGCGTAGCGTGATTTTCGCGGGGCTTGGCATCAACATGGTACGCGGTATGGTCGGCAGCGGGCCGATTGCGAAGGCGCTTGAGGCAGAGAGCATTGACGATGTCACCAACGACACGGCCCGTAGCTTCAGGGCCTTTGCCGAGCAGACGCACAGCGACCTGAAGGCGCTCGCCGCATGCATGCGCGGTCCGCGCGAGAAGATTACTGCCGGGGAGCTTGCCTCATTCGCCGTCCCGACACTCGTGGCGGTCGGCAGCGAGGACGTGATCGCGGGCTCCGGAGCCGAGCTTGCAACTCTCATCAAGGGTGCACAATTCCTTGATATTTCCCGGCGGGACCACATGAAGGCCGTCGGCGATGCGCGCTTCAAGCAAGGCGTGCTCGACTTTTTAAACAGGCGCCCTTAGCACTTGCTCGTGCTAGGTTAAGTCAAAGGACCCCGTAGGAACGAGTTCGAGGTTCTCATGCCCAAGCCATTCGCGGCCGCAGAGCCGCATATCAAGAGTTACGATCCGGTCTGGAGTCAGGTACGGCGCGAAGCCGAGGAGATCAGCGCGGCAGAGCCTGCGCTCGCTGGTTTCGTCTATGCCACCGTGCTCGATCATTCGAGACTCGAGGATGCCATCTGCCATCGCGTCGTCCGCCGCTTGCAGCATTCGGCACTCGACCTGCACAAGACCTTCCATGAGGCACTGGAGTCGGAGCCCGCGCTCGGCGATGTGTTTCGCGCCGACCTCGTGGCAGTGGCCAAGCGCGATCCCGCGACCGCCCGCCTGATCGAGCCCTTGCTCTATTTCAAGGGCTTCCATGCGCTTGAGACCTACCGCATTGGGCACGCGCTGTGGAAAGCGGGGCGCAAGGACTTTGCGCTTTATCTGCAGAGCCTGACCTCGCGGGTTCTCCAGGTCGACATTCATCCGGCGGCAGAGATCGGCAGAGGCATCATGTTCGACCATGCAAACGGCATCGTCATCGGCGAGACGGCGGTGATCGGCGACAATTGCTCGCTGCTGCATGGCGTGACACTCGGCGGCACCGGCAACGAGAGGGGAGACCGCCATCCCAAGATCGGACGCGGCGTCATGATCGGCGCCGGCGCCAAGATCCTCGGCAATATCAAGGTCGGCGATTGCGCGCGTGTCGCCGCCGGAAGCGTTGTGCTCAAAGATGTACCGTCGCGGCGCACGGTGGCAGGCGTGCCGGCTCGTGAGATCGGCTTTGCCGGCTGCGAGGAGCCGGCGCTCGCCATGGATCAGATGTTTGTAGGCGATGACGAGACGAGCCGCAGCTAAAGACGGACCACATGTGAAAAAGCCCGTTTGCACGGGTTTCGGAGAGACGCCGTGACACGGGATGAGATCATCAAGCTCGAGCGCTACCTCAAGAAAGTCTTTCGGCTGCCGGAACTACAGGTGAAGCAACGGCCGCAGAAAGACGACTCCGCCGAAGTTTATGTCGGTGACGAGTTCATCGGCGTCCTCTTCCGGGACGAGGAGGAGGGCGAAACCGCCTATCAATTCCAGATGGCAATCCTCGACTACGATCTCGCCTAACGCATCGAAGCCGCCCCTTTGGAAAAAAAAAGAGCCGGTCTCTTACGAGACCGGCTGGAGTAAAGGCCCGGTAGGGTCGGGTATGGGTGGGGGATGATCACCGGGCCTATAGGTTGTCGGAACTCCTGCTAGTGGCTGTTCGAGGCTGACACCGCGGTTTGCGGCGCCGTTTCCGGCGGCAGAAGGGAGATCCAAACCAGCGGATTCCTTTCAGACTGACGCTTGATGAAGGTGTAGGGCGTGTCGGCCCAGCGCATGACTTCGCGGCGCTTGTTGTCGAGAACGAAGTCGCCCTTGTCGGTCCGCACCGTCAGCACCGCGTGGCCTTCGTCGTTCTCGTCGCGGACAACGGTGATGAGAAGGGTGCTCTCCGGGAAGCCACGCTCGATCAGAATGCGCCGCTTGAGCAGCACGTAGTCCTCACAATCGCCCTTGGTAGTGGGATAGGTCCAATACTCGGGCTTGCCGTAGAGATCGAGATCGGTCTCGGGCGCGATTTCCGTATTGACCGCAGTGTTTACCTCCTCGATCTGGCCAAACTTCGCCGGCGTGAGTTGGATGCGATCGGCGAAGCGCGGGCCCGGGCGGCAATCCGCCCGATGTTCCTGGCAGAAATTCACGTAGCCGATCGGCGGCAAGGTATCGCCGAAGGCTTTCATGTAGACGACCTTCTGCACCCGCGGCTGAGGCAAGAGGCTGATCGAATGATCGTTAGTTGCGGCTACCGGCAGAGATGAGACAAACATCAACAAGGCAGCCCCCACGACAAAGTGTTTCATTGCACCCCCCTTATTTGTTGGGTGCACTATCTCAGAGAGATTTTGAGATCCCGATAAAACGAGCGATAGGTTTGAAGTAGTATTGGTAGGGGTTTATTAGCGGCGCCTACGCAAGCGTGAATCGTCGTGGTTATTTGAATCTTTCGCAAATTGCCCGAACCAGCTCGCTTTGCGGCGCTCGTTTATCAGCAATTAATTGTATTCCGCAGCTAGGGAAATCATGACGACGAAATTCCGAGACGAGAGCTGACCAGCTGTTAGGAACGCGCAACGCTTCAGGCGAAGGGGGCGCTCTCGCACAATCGAGCCCAGCTTCGGACAAGCCAGATAGACAGTTCCACGTTATCGTTTCCATGGGCGGCCCTGAAGGACGCCCATTAAGAGCCGCTCAACCATGTCCAACTCCGAGCCCATCCTCAATGTCCCGCGCAGCGTCGCGGGAGCGTCGGCCTTGATGGCTGGCATTCAGCTCGTCAGAGGGTTCCTGCCTGATGAGACCGACCTCACTTTTCTGCTCGCGCTTGCCTTCATCCCAGCGCGCTACAGCGGCGCAGCCCCTGAGCTCCCGGGAGGATATGTCACTGCAGTCACCTCTTTCGTGACCTACATGGTCGTGCATGCGGGGTGGGTGCACCTCATTGTGAATCTGCTGTGGATGCTTGCCTTCGGCAGCGCGGTTGCCCGGCGCGTCGGCGACCTCAAGTTTCTCTATTTCTCGCTGCTGTGCGGGATTGCGGGCGCCTTCACCCATCTTGCCTTCCACTACGGCGACATGGCTCCTGTGGTCGGCGCGTCAGCAGCGATTTCAGGGCAGATGGCTGGGGCGCTCAGATTCATCTTCAGGCCGCCGGGCGTTCCGGCGCAGAGACCTACGGATTTCATTACCGCTCCACTCATGACCCTCCGCCAAGCTTTGGGCGATCGTCGCATCATCGCGTTCCTCGTCTTCTGGGTGGCAATCAATGCTTATTTCGGCATCAGCGCGGTGAGGATCGCCGGTCAGGAAGGCGGGATTGCCTGGGAGGCCCATATTGGCGGCTTTCTCTGCGGGCTCCTCCTGTTCGGTCTGTTCGACAGGGGCAAACCCACTCCGCAGGAAACTCAGCCCATCCTTTAGGCGTTGAATTTGCCCCCGGTTTTCCCGTCTCTTGCGCGCTTTCCCACTCCGGGACAGAATGTCGCAGCCAACGGGACTGAAGTTCTCGGGCTGGAGGAAACGCTAAATGAACGTCGCTGCAATTCTGAAATTGAAGGGCAGGGAGGTCTTCACCACGAGCCCCGACACGACGCTCCTCGATATCGCCAAATTGCTTGGCAACCGGCGCATCGGTTGCGTCGTCGTAACCGGCATCGACGGCAAAGTCACCGGTATCGTGTCTGAACGGGATATTGTGCGGGAGATTTCGCGCGCCGGGCCTCAGGTCCTCAAGGAGCCGGTCGCGAGCTGCATGACCAAATCGGTCGTCAGCTGCCGCGAGTCCGACACGATCGAGAAGCTGATGTCGGAGATGACGACACATCGCTTCCGCCACATGCCGGTGGTGGAGAGAGGCCGGCTGGTTGGTCTCGTTTCGATCGGTGACGTGGTGAAGATGCGGATCGCCGAAGCCGAGATGGAAGCGGCGGCAATGCGCGACTACATCGCCACGGGCTGAGCGAGCGCCCGAACTGCGAATTTGATTTCGTCGATCTGCTTTTCGGCAGCTCGCGCGCCGAGTTCGATCGCCTCGCAAGCGCGGTGAAAATCGAAGAGTCCGATGTCGCCGAGCTTAGGCCCGATGGTAATGTCGGGCGGGTCACCGGCAAGCCGCGAGCGCGCGATGCGGTCCTGGGTGATGTTGATTGCATCCATCATCACCGCCGACATGCCAGGCGCGCCATTGGTCCTGCCGAAAATCTGCCGGTGCAGCAAGTGAACCGCGGCGCGTCCGTTAGTTCCGACGAGCTCGGTGCCCTCGACGGTCTCGGCCAAGGCGAGGGCATCGCCGAAAGCTCCCTGGTCATGAATGACGGCGCCTTTGCTGAAGATGTCATTACTGAGATTAACGGCAATGACGATGCGGGCGCCATGAGCGCGGCAGACGGAGACCGGGATCGGGTTGACCAGAGCTCCGTCGATCAGCCACCGTCCGTTTATCTGCACGGGCCGGAAGATGCCCGGCAGAGCGAACGAGGCTTGCAGGGCATTCACGAGGCTGCCCTTGTTGAGCCACACTTCATGTCCGGTGCCGAGCTCGGTGGCGACGGCAATGAATTTCCGTTCTAACTGCTCGATCGTGAACTCGCGCAGATGTTGCTCAAGTCGCGCGTTCAAGCGCTGGCCGGTAATCAGGCCTGAGCCGGCGAAATTAATATCCAGGAAACCAAAAATGCGCCTGCGCGTGAGGGTGCAGGCGAAGTCTTCGAGCGCAGTCAGCCTGCCGGTGACGTAGCAGGCGCCGGCGACCGCGCCGATTGACGTTCCCGCCACAATGTCGGGTTCGAGTCCTGCGGCGACCAGGGTCTTCAGCACGCCGATATGAGCCCAGCCGCGTGCCGCGCCGCCGCCAAGTGCGATGCCAATCGTCGGTTTACTCATGCTGCAACGCGGGAAAGCTCATGCCCGAAAGGTCTGCGAGCTGACGGCCGCACGCGGCCATAGTTGGGCTTTCACCGGCCGAATGCGACGATCTAGCCGCGGTCAATACTACTCCGAACTCTTTAAGGTTCCCTTTGCGGCACCAGCGTGACCATAGACCTCATCCGGGTCGAATCGCCGCTCCGTCTCGACAAAGCGTAGTGCCAGACCGCCATCCGGTGTACTGCCCAAGGCAACCGCCCGATAAAAGCAGGTTCTGCGGCCGGTGTGGCAACTCGCCTCGGCGCCGGTCATCTCCACTTTCAGCCAGATTGCATCCTGGTCGCAATCCGTGCGCATCTCGACCACCCGCTGGGTGTTGCCGCTGACCTCGCCCTTACGCCACAGGCCGCCGCGCGAGCGGGACCAGTAATGCGCTTCGCCGGTCTCGATCGTACGGGCGAGGGCCTCTTCATTCATGTAGGCGAACATCAGCACCTCGCCGGTTTCGGCGGAGGTAACGATTACAGGCATGAGACCATCGGCGTCGAATTTCGGCGCGAAGACCGTGCCTTCCTCGATATCGGCCTGGCTCTTGGAGGCAGGGGTGGTGCCGGCTTTGCTCACCGCGATCTACGTCCTTCGCGGCGCTTCGCTCAGCCGCGTCCGCGCTCGGTCGCAAGCATCATGAAGCGGGCTTGCTGGGCCGGATCGTCTTTGAAGATGCCAGTGAACTGCGTGGTGATGGTTGCGACATCGGGTTTCTTCACGCCACGGATCGACATGCACTGATGCACGGCTTCGATCATCACCGCCACGCCTTTCGGCTTGAGTGCCTTGTCGATGGTCTCGGCGATCTGGGCAGTCATGGTCTCTTGGGTCTGAAGCCGCCGGCCGAACACCTCGACTACGCGGGCGAGCTTGGAGATACCCACCACGCGGTCGGTCGGAAAATAGGCGACATGCGCTTTGCCGATGAACGGGATCATGTGGTGCTCGCAATGCGAGTGGAGCTCGATGTCGCGGAGCATCACGATATCGTCATAGCCCGCCACCTCGTCGAAAGTGCGCGATAGCACTTCAAGGGGATCCTCGCGGTAGCCTGCGAAAAACTCGTCATAGGCGGAGGTGACACGCCGGGGCGTCTCGCGCAGCCCCTCGCGATCAGGATCGTCGCCGGCATAGGCGATCAAGGTGCGGACAGCCTCCTCGGCTTCCTCACGGGACGGCCGCACGATGCCAACCGCGCGGGCCGACTCGGCTTGTGGCCGCGTTCTAAGCTTCTTAACCGTTGCGTCCATGAATTCTCGAAACTTTCCTTGTTCTAACGCATGACGGCCTGAGCCGTTTCGGCTGCCTCTTTGGGTCTCTATAAGGCTCGTCAGCTAGGACGGAAAGCGCTTCTATCCCTGCGGTCTCTCATCCTGGGACCCGGCTGCATATATAATGCGTGATTTCGGCCCGCAAGGCGAGCCGGTTGACCGGATCGACAAGACACAAGCATGACACTGCCAGAAGACATCTATAGCCAGCGCATCCTCGAGCTTGCTGCCGCTATTCCGCGAACGGC
>JBKOWI010000189.1:0-5711 GCA_046724315.1 Pseudomonadota bacterium
GGCGACGAGGGCGAGCCGGTAGGCGACCGAGTTCACCCACTTGGTCTTGACCTCAGGCCAAGGCTCTTTCCAGATCTTCTTCTTGAAGAGACCGCCGCTCGCGATCAGATAGGCGCCCTCGAGCGTGGCCTGGTCGCTCACCCTGATCGGCTGATCGTCGAGGAAGGCGCCGCGACCCTTGATCGCGTGGAAGAACTCGCCGGTCGCCGGGTTGAATACGATGCCGAGCACCGGCACTCCATCCTCGACCAGTGCGGCTGAAACGGTCCATTCAGGCACGTGGCGCAGGAAGGCGCTGGTGCCGTCAATGGGATCGACCACCCAC
Source organism: Pseudomonadota bacterium (assembly GCA_046724315.1). Taxonomy (GTDB): domain Bacteria; phylum Pseudomonadota; class Alphaproteobacteria; order Rhizobiales; family Methyloligellaceae; genus Methyloceanibacter. The sequence goes on from JBKOWI010000189.1 coordinate 326, forward strand.
ACGCGAGAGCACTTCAGCCGCTCGCGGTCGTCCTCGGTCTCTTCCGAGAGCCAGCCATAGTCGGGACGCTTAGTGAGCAGGTCGAGCTTGAGGGCTCTATCGACAGCGAGGTCGGCCTCGCTGACCTCGGTTCCGTCCATCTTGCGCTTCACCAGGATCGACCGGCGGAAATAAGTGAGCGCGAGCTCGCCGGCGTCGCGCACCGCCACTTTAAGAAGCGCGTAATCCTCATCGAGAGAGAAGGGCGCGAGGGGACGTTCGGCAGGTTTGATGGAGGTCATTGTTCTTGCGCAAGACTCTCTAAACTTTTTGATACCCTCTTTAAACCATGTAATGAGGTAAGCACCGCACACCAGACATTAACAACGTCCGTTAAGCGGTTCGGAAAACTTCCATGGCAACATCGCCGCAATCAAGGCCGCCTCAAGGCAGCCGATAACGGGGAAGCTAACAGCAAGGCGTCACGCGGGCCTCGGAGAAGCCGCTCCGGGGCCCGCTGCTTTCAAGCTCAGGTCAGCGCCGCGAGCGCCATATCGACCAGTATCGCGGCCAGCACAAGCGCACCGAAGTCACGATTCGAGCGGAATCGCCTGAGGCAGTTCTCGGGGTCGTCGATGTCGAGGGTTACCACCTGCCAGCCGAGCTGTGCCGCAGCGATCAGCATGACGAGCAGGAAAGCTGTGCCGGCGGCAGCCATGAGGCCCGCGGCGACAATGGCAAGCCAGGCCAAGCCATAAAGCAGGGCGAGCCAAGGTTTGGTGGCAGGACCGAATCTTAGCGCCGTCGATTTGAGTCCGATGAGGTCATCGTCCTCACGATCCTGATGGGCGTAGATCGTGTCGTAACCGATGGTCCAGCATACGGCACCGGCATAAAGGATGACCGGGGCCCAATCGAGTCGCCCGAGCACAGCCGGCCAGCCGAGCAGGGCGCCCCAATTGAAGGCGAGCCCAAGCACGGCCTGCGGCCAATAGCTGAATCTCTTGACGAATGGATAAAGGGCGACGATCGGCAGCACGCAAAGCCCGAGCAGGATCGTGAGGCCGTTGAAGCTCAAGAGCGCGGCGAAGCCGATCAGGCTGAGCACGATCATGAAGATGAAGGCGGCTTTGGGCGTAACTTGCCCGCTCGGCAGCGGCCGCCCGCGCGTGCGCGCGACTTCGGCATCGATTTCGCGATCGACGATGTCGTTATAGGTGCAGCCCGCCGCGCGCATGACAATCGCGCCAATCGCGAACAGGATGAGCAGCCAAGGGTCAGGATAGGCATCCCCCAGACTGCGCGAGGCAAGCGACACAGACCAGAAACAAGGCAGTGCGAGCAGGAAGAAGCCGATCGGCCGGTCGGCTCGGGCGAGCCTGAGATAGGGCAGGACCGCCGGCGGAGCGAAGCGATCCACGAAATTGCGCACGCCCGCATCGGCCACAGCGCTTGCTTTGCCTTGGGACAGGGGACGTGTCATGTGTTTGACGCCATCATGTGTTTGACGCTTCGCCGTTCACTCTCGGGCTCGGCTATCCATCATGCCCCATAAGCTCCAGCGCCTATTCGTCAAGTCTCCGCTTAAGGGCCGGGGCAAGGTCGAGCTCGACACGGACCATGTGCACTATCTCGGCAATGTGCTTCGGCTCCGCGAAGGCGAGAAGCTCCTCGTTTTCAATGGCAAGGACGGCGAGTGGTGCGCCGAGCTCGGCGCCGTCGGTAAGAGGCGCGCCGAACTCACGCTCGACCACCAGACGCGTCCGCAAGCGGACGGGCCTGATCTGCACTATCTGTTCGCGCCGCTCAAGCGTGCCCGTCTCGATTATATGGCGCAGAAAGCCACCGAGATGGGTGTCAGTGCGCTCAGGCCGGTGATCACGCGCCATACCGTGGCTGAGCGGGTCAAGCTGGAGCGCATTCTTGCCAATGCCATCGAGGCTGCCGAGCAATGCGGCATCCTGCACGTGCCCGAGGTGATGGAACCGGCGAAGCTCACCAGGGTCATTGAAGATTGGGACGAGGGCCGGCTCCTAATCTTCGCCGACGAGGTCGCGCCGCACGCCTCGCCCATCGAGGCGCTCTCGCGCATCGGTCCGCGTCCTGTGGCCGTGCTGATCGGGCCCGAGGGCGGTTTTGACCGCGATGAGCGTGCGGCGCTCCTTGCAAAGCCCTTTGTGCTTCCCATTTCTCTCGGACCTCGCGTGATGCGCGCCGATACTGCGGCAGTCGCTGCGCTCGCGCTGGTGAATGCCGCGCTGGGCGATTGGCGGTAAGGGCGCTTGTCAGGCCGGTAAAGAGAGCGCCATAAAGGCGGCCTTTTGCGCCCGGACCTGGAACCCCGCTGCCGGGGCAAACTTCCTCCAAACGAAACGGAGCTCTCCTCATGTCGACACGGGTGAGCGGGCCTGAAAGCCCCATCATCTCCTCGCGGGATGAGCTCGCGGCTTATCTCGAAGCAGGCTGCAAGCCGAGGAGCGATTGGCGCATCGGCACCGAGCACGAGAAGTTCGGCTTCTACAAAAAGAGCCGCGCACCGATCCCTTATGACGGCGACCGCGGCATCCGCGCGCTGCTGGAGGGATTGCGGGATTTCGGCTGGGACCCCGTCACCGAGAAGGACAACATCATCGCCCTTCGGCGCAAGGACTGCCCGAGGGGCGGCGCCATCAGTCTCGAGCCGGGGGGCCAGCTCGAGCTGTCGGGCGCACCTCTCGAGACGGTCCACCAGACCGGCGAAGAGATCCGCCAACATCTCGCCGAGGTGGGGGAAGTCGCAGGCTATCTCGGCATCGGCTTCCTTGGGCTCGGCTTCTCGCCGAAATGGACTCTCGCCGAGACGCCGGTGATGCCGAAGGAGCGCTACCGGATCATGAAGCGCTATATGCCGACGCGCGGCAAACACGGCCTCGACATGATGTTCCGCACCGCCACGGTGCAGGTGAACATGGATTTCGCCAGCGAGGCCGACATGGTAGCCAAGCTCCGCGTCGGGCTCGCGCTTCAGCCGGTCGCCACCGCGCTCTTCGCCAACTCTCCCTTCACCGATGGTAAGCCCAACGGCTTTCAGTCGTACCGTGCCGAGATGTGGCGCGACACTGATCCCGATCGCACCGGGCTTCTGCCCTTCGCCTTTGAGCAGGGCATGGGCTTCGAGCGCTATGTCGACTACGCGCTCGATGTGCCAATGTATTTCGTCTATCGCGACGGCCACTATATCGACGTGGCGGGCGCCTCGTTCCGCGATTTCATGGCGGGCAAGCTCAAGGCGCTGCCCGGCGTGAGGCCGACGCTCGACGACTGGGCCGACCATCTCACCACGCTGTTTCCCGATGTCAGGCTGAAGCGCTACCTCGAGATGCGTGGCGCCGACGCTGGCTCACTCCGCGCGCTCGCTGCGCTGCCAGCGTTCTGGACGGGCCTCCTCTACGATCCAGGAGCGCTCGATGAGGCCTTGGCCCTGATCGCCGACTGGACCGAGGAGGAGCGGCAAGCATTGCGCGACCAGGTACCGCTCCTCGGTCTTTCGACGCCGTTCCGGGGCCTCACTTTGCGGAACGTCGCCCGCGACGCGGTGAACATGGCCCTCGAAGGCCTGCGGAGGCGCGCGAGGCTCAACCGCAAGGGCGAGGACGAGCGCACCGCGCTCGACCCACTGGTCGAGACGATTGAAACTGAGCGTTCGCCGGCAGACCGGCTGCTTGCCGACTATCATGGCCCCTGGCACGGCGATATCGATAAAGTGTTCGAGACGAACGCATTCTGACGCTTGTCGCCACCCGCGCCAGCTTCTCCACGGGCCGCGTGCCGCCTCAGATCGTTTGAGTGACATCAAAGGGAGAGTTGCATGCGCGCTATCGCAGCCATCGTCGCCGCACTTTTTACTCTTGTATTCGCCGCGCCCGCCGAGGCGCTCGGTCTGGCCTATTGCGATGACATCAAGAACGACCAGGACCGGATGGCCTGCTTGCAGCAGCATATCTCGCATTTGGAGGAGACCATCCTCGCCTTGAGCGGGCGGATCGCGGCGCTCGAAGACTCGCTCGACAAGAAACTCGGCGGCGACATCACCTACAAGATACAATCGGTAGAGAAAGGCGGATGTCTCGCCATCGGAGGCGATCAGCAACAGCCCGGTTTGGTCGGATGCGACCATCCCGATGCATGGAAGCTGCTAGCGGGGCCGCCGATCAAAAAGCCCGAGAAGCCTGCGCCTCCTCCGGCCGCGACATCGGGGGAGGCCGAATCCAAGCCGGCTAGCACGGCATCGCCCACGACTGCTGAGGAGGGCGCGAAGAATGCCAATCCGTGCCGCGGTCTCAGTCAGATGGCCTGTGGAGCGAAACAAGATGTTTGCGCGTGGAAGCCTGACAAGCAGAAATGCGGGAAAAAGTAACCGGTATGCCAACCGGGTGACGCGCGCGAGAGCCGTGCCCCGCTCAACGTCTGCGTTATATGCGCCTGTGCGAGCGCGATGGGCGGCAATAGCCTTGACCGAGACGTGCGAGCTAACCATATCCAGGCCAAGTCATCGTCCCGTCTGCTACCCTGCACGGATGGGACGAGAGTCCGTCCCCCAAAGACGGATGTTTTCGGCGGCAGAGTCTCCTTTCTCTGTCGCCGATTTTTTTGCGTTTTGCGAAGGCTGCTTATTTCAGGTTGGCGAGCGCATCGCCGAAACCTTGCAGGCTCACGGGGATGCCGATGCCAGCCTCGGGCGTGTCGAAGATGATGAACATGGCGGTGCCGCCGTTCTTCATCTTGTTGATGACTTCGTCCTGCAACACCACCTCTGCCACGCAGCCGCGCTTGCCGCATTTGAGGAACGGCGCGTTGCCGACGTCCTGGCCGTCGATCTTGAGGCCGAGGCCGGTCGGCAGCAGCACGCCGAGCGGCACCACCACGCGGAGCAGCTTCTTGTCCTCGCCGATCGCTTTATAGAACACCACGGTCAGTCCGACGTTCGGCCTGTCCTCGGCGGTGACGCTTTGCACCAGCGCGCATTTCTCTTCCTTGGCCCCCGGCGGGGTGCGGCAGGAGACCTGCCAAGCGCCATGGGTGGCACGCACCACGCTGCCGGGTCCGGTAGCCGCCGGCGCCGCTTCTGAGCCGGCATCTGGCGCCGCCCCTTGTGCTTCACCTTGAGTCGCAAGCCCGAGCAGCAAGACGAAGCCAAGGCCGATCGTGGCAATCGCCCACGCACTCGGCACGAAAGCTCGGAGGTGAAGCGGAAGGGACATGACCTTCAGAGGACCCGGCGCGGCCGCTTTATCAAGCGCCGATTACGTCTTGCAACATTAGATTGTAAGAGCAGGCGCGTCGAAGCGAGAATGCGCAGCATGGAAAACCGCCATCGCCGAGTATTGGGGCTAAATTTCGACGCATAGGTTTCACGGAACTTCTCACC
>JBKOWI010000077.1:0-4858 GCA_046724315.1 Pseudomonadota bacterium
GGCGCCACGCTGTCGCCACTCGCGGCGATGCTGCTCGGCCTCCTCACCGACATCGTGAGCGGAGGGCCGCTTGGCTTCTGGGCCCTTCTCACCCTCATCGGCGCAAGCGCCGGCGGCTACGCCAAGGACTTCGGCGCAGGCCCCGAAGTGGTCACTTTGTGGCTTTTCTGGGCTTGCCTTGCTCCCGGGCTTGCGCTCCTCGGCTGGTTATTGGCTTCCGCCTACTTTCTGCGCTGGGTCGATTGGTGGCCGACTGCCGTGGGCGCTGCAGCCTCTGTCGTCCTCTTCCCAGTAGTGGTGAAGGGCCTTCGCTGGATCGAGCGCGGGAGCTTCGCGCTCGCCGCGCGTGCCAACTATCGGGGACGAGCATGAAATCGCGCGGCTTCGGGCCCTCGCTGCGCCGCCGTGTTTCGTGGCGCACCCTCCTGATTGGACCAAAGCTCGCAAACATGATGCCGCGCGACCAGGATAAGAAGCTGCGCAACCGCTTCTCGCGGCGCGCGCTTTTGATCGGCGCGGGACAAGCGGGGCTGTTCGGCCTGCTCACCTGGCGGCTGCGCCAGCTTCAAATCAAAGACTCTTCGGAGTATCGGCTGCTCTCCGATGAGAACCGGCTGAGCTTTCAGCTCGTGGCGCCGATGCGCGGCACGATTTACGACCGTTCTGGCGCGCCGATTGCAAGAGATCAGGAGAATCTTCGCGTCATCGTGGTGCCGGCGTTCTGCATGAGCCTCGCGGCGACACTCGATGCCATCTCCACCGTTGCGCCGGTATCGCCGGCGAACAGGGACCGCGTACTCCGGGCGGCCCGGCGGCAAAACCACTATTTCCCCATTTTGGTCAGCGAAGGCCTCTCTTGGCGCGAATTCGCCTTGCTCAACCTGCTCGCCCCGCAGCTGCCCGGCGTGCAGACCGACAGGGCCTCGTCCCGCCGTTACACGGAAGCCCGCGCCGTGGCCCATGTGGTCGGCTATGTGGGCATGGCCGGAAAGGGCGAGATCGACGAGGACAAGATCATGCGAATCCCGGGATTCCGCATTGGCAAAACCGGGATCGAGAAAGGCCTCGACCGCGAGCTCAGGGGTCAGCCCGGCACGATCCAATACGAGGTCGATGCGCATGGACGCATCGTCCGCAAGCTCGGCTCGACGCCGAGCGAACCGGGGAACGACGTGGTTCTTACCCTCGACCGCGACCTGCAAGCCTTCACCCTCGACCGGCTCTCCGGCTATCGGCGCGCCTCTTTGGTGGCGATCGATGTCGCGACTGGCGGCGTGCTGATCATGGTTTCGAATCCGAGCTTCGACTCCAACGACCTCTCCTTCAAAGCCAATCCCAAGAGCTGGGTAACTCTGGTCAGAGGTGTCGACCATCCGCTCAACAACCGCGCCGCTGCAGGTCTTTATCCGCCTGGCTCAACCTTCAAGGTCGTGACTGCGCTTGCGGGGCTTACCGCAGGCGTCATCACGCCTGAGGAGCGGATCACTTGTAAAGGAGCCTTTCCGTTCGGCGGTCATATCTTCCACTGCTGGAAGCCGAAAGGCCACGGGCCGATCGCGCTGCACGACGCCATCAAAAAATCCTGCGACTGCTATTTCTACGAGGCGGTGCACCGGCTGGGCATCGACAAATTAGCCGTGACCGGGCGCGCTCTCGGTCTCGGTCAGATCTTTGACTGCGGCTTGGCTGGTCTAAAGCAGGGCATCATGCCCGACACCGCCTGGAAGCGCGCGACACTCGATCAGCCCTGGTATCCTGGCGAGACCATCAGCTGCGGTATCGGCCAGGGCTATGTCTCGGCGACGCCGCTCCAGCTCGCCGTCGTGGTGGCGCGGATTGCCTCTGGCAAGTCGATCGTGCCGAGTTTCATCTGCACGCATGCCAACGAGACGCAAGTGCCTGCCGCGCCGCTCCCCATAAACCCGACATATCTGCAACTGGTCAGGGGCGGGATGAGCGGGGTGGTGAACGAGCAGGAAGGCACGGCGACGCGCTCTGCTCTCAACCTTCCCGGAGTGCTGATGGCGGGCAAGACCGGAACCGCGCAGTCCTTCAGCAAGGGGGCAAAGCGCCCACCCACGGGTTGGGAAGCCGAGCCCCATTCCTTGTTCATCGCTTTCGCGCCGGTCGACGCGCCACGCTACGCCGTTGCCTGCGTGGTCGAGCATGGCGGCTACGGGGCACAAGCGGCAGCCCCCGTCGTCCATGATGTGATGACCGAACTCTTGCTACGCGATCCCGCGGGCAAGCCTGTGTTCGTCGTCGATCGGCAGGCCGGCGAGCCGGCCATGGCCGATGCGGGGAACGCCCGATGAGCATGCTCTTCGCCGAAGCCTCCGAGGGGCCGCAGCTCAAGCTCAGCAAGAGGCTACTGCTGCTCAACTGGCCGTTCGTCGTGCTGATCGTCGCCATCGCGGTGGTGGGCGTGGCGGCCCTCTACTCGGTGGCAGGGGGGTCGCTCGAGCCATGGGCCACGCGGCATATTCTGCGGCTGTGGTTTGGCTTGGCGCTCATCTTCGCCATCGTGCTGGTCGACCTGCGCACCTGGATGCGTGTGGCATATCCCTTTTATTTCACTGTCCTTTTGCTGCTCGCCCTTGTGCCGCTGATCGGCGTGGAAAGCGGCGGTGCACAGCGCTGGCTCGGCTTCGGAGAGTACAGCTTTCAGCCGTCCGAGATCATGAAGATCGCGCTCGTGCTGGCGATCGCCCGCTACTATCAGTGGCTTCCGTCGGAGAAGATCTGGCGTCCCGACGCCGTGCTGCCCCCGGTGCTGATGATCGGCGTGCCAACGATTCTCGCTCTCGGCCAGCCGGACCTTGGCACCGCCGCGCTGTTTGCCATCGTCGGCTGCGGCCTCCTGTTTCTCGCTGGCGTGAGCTGGCTCTATTTCATCGGCGGCCTTGTCGGCATCATTGCGGTCCTGCCGCATGTCTGGGAGAAACTGCACGATTATCAGAAGGAACGCGTCCTGACGCTGATCGAGCCCGACCGCGATCCGCTTGGCTCGGGTTACCACATCCTCCAGTCCAAGATCGCCATCGGCTCGGGCGGGCTCACCGGCAAAGGCTTCATGCATGGCACGCAAGCCCAGCTCAATTTTCTTCCCGAGAAGCACACCGATTTCATCTTCACCATGTTCGCCGAAGAGATGGGATTCATCGGCGCGCTCTCGCTGCTTGCGCTCTACCTTCTCGTGCTCCTGTTCATTACCTATATGGCGTTGAGATGCCGGAGCACCTTCCCGAGGCTGGTCGCCGCCGGCATGGGTCTCTGCCTGTTCACCTATGTGTTTATCAACATCGCGATGGTGACCGGATTGGTCCCGGTAGTCGGCGTGCCTCTGCCGCTCGTCTCCTATGGCGGCACCTCGATGCTGACCATGATGGCGGGGCTGGGTTTTGTGCTGAACGCGCACGTCAACCGGGCGACCCGCATCAGGCGCGAGGAATACGGCCCGCTGTGGTGAGCGAGTCCCGCTGGACAGGCAAAGCGGCGCAATGCTAAGGGGTGCCCCTTTAAGTGCGCCCTGCCAAGGCAGAGGCGGTAATCTTAGGGCGCATAGCTCAGGTGGTAGAGCAGCTGACTCTTAATCAGCGGGTCCAAGGTTCGAGTCCTTGTGCGCCCACCAGATAAATCAAACACTTAGCGCCGAAACCCGGATACGCTGAGAAACAGAGGGTAACAGTCGGGGTAACGAGCGCACGGCGCCTCATTTTGCGCTTGCGCACGCACCGCGACTAAAGGTAAGGCATCAACTGGGGCAAGCGCAGAAACCGCCACGTCATGCGGCGTAGGCGCCCGGCGGTGCCGGGGCTCGAGAGCGACACTTGCGGGTGGCCGGCGGTGCCGGCAAGAGACCTTGCCCAACTGGGCTTGCGCGGCTCGAGCGATCGCAAACGATCCCTCGCCCGGAGCGCGCCCGTCCATGCCGTTAGATCCAGCGAACATCACCGCCCTCGCGACGCTGTTCGTCGGCCTCCTGGTCGAGCCCGCACCGGTCGACGTCGCCGCCCTGCGCAAGCGGCTCGAAGAGATCCTCGCACAGGCCAACGTGGGTGCGCCTGCCCCCGGTCGCCTCCTCGGTTGGGACCAGGTCAGCGCAATCGTGCCGTATTGCCGCCAGCACGTCGGCCGTCTCGAGAAAGAGGGCAAATTCCCGAAGCGGCGGCAGCTGTCCCCAAACCGGGTCGCCTGGTCCGAGGCCGAAATCCTGGCCTGGGTCGCCAGTCGCGCAGTCGGCGCGCCGCCCAAGTGTAAGCAACTGCGCGACAGGCCGACCCGAAGGCTGGCTCCTGATCCCGAGGATCTGCGGCAATTGGACGAGTTGTGCGCCCGCTTGGGCCTCGAGGTGCGGCGGCGACGCGCGCCCGAACGACGGGAGGCGGGGAGCGGGCCTTGAAGGCCCGCGCGCCCCGGTGGGAGGCCAGGGCGGCGACGGTTTCCAATTCCGACAGCCATCGAGGTACCCCAACTCCCCAGCGACGGCAAGCCTTCAGCTTTTCGCGTGATCTCGAGTTCGCCACTGAGCCGGAGCTCGCCAAGCGCATGGGCTGCCCGCGGCCGATCTGGCTGCGTGCCGCGCTCAAGGAGCTGATCGACAACAGCCTCGACGCCGCCAAGGAGGCGGGCATCGAGTCGGCGATCCGAGTCGCTCTCGACGAGAACATCCTGAGTGTCAGCGACAACGGCCCGGGCATGAGCCCGGAGCTGGTCGAACGCCTATGCATTCGGTCCGAGCGCACATCCACGCGCGAGGCCTACGCGGCGCCCGATCGCGGCGTCCAGGGGAACGCCGTCCAGGTGATCGTGGCCCTGCCCCTCGGGCTCGGCCGTGACGAAGCGGTCACGGCGATCA
>JBKOWI010000201.1:0-15279 GCA_046724315.1 Pseudomonadota bacterium
ATGGAGAAGGAGTGAGGATTTAAGTGGCTTCGTTCTCGACCAGTCTCGAGCAGGCTCTTCGGCGCGCCCTGCAATATGCCAACGAGCGCAGCCATGAGTATGCGACTTTGGAGCATCTGCTCCTCTCCTTGATCGACGACCGCGACGCTGCCGCGGTAATGCGCGCCTGCGACGTCGACCTCGATGTGCTCCGCGATAAACTGACCGGCTATATCGACAACGAGCTCTCCGGCCTCGTGCTCGACACCCATGGCGACGCTCAGCCCACCGCAGGCTTCCAGCGGGTGATCCACCGCGCCGTGGCGCATGTGCAGTCCAGCGGACGCGAGGAGGTGACCGGCGCGAACGTGCTCGTCGCCATCTTCGCCGAGCGCGAGAGCCACGCCGCCTTCTTCCTGCAAGAGCAGCACATGACCCGCTTTGATGCGGTCAACTACATCAGTCACGGCATAGCCAAGCGGGCCGGAATGTCGGAGCCGCGCGTTGTGCGTGGGGTCGATGAGGACGCGGCCACGGTCGAGGGCGGCGACGAAAAGAAGCGCGGCGCCGATGCGCTCGAGGTCTACTGCATCAACCTGAACCAGAAGGCGCGGGCAGGGCGCATCGACCCGCTGATTGGCCGTGCTCAGGAAATTCAGCGCACCATCCAGGTTCTGTGCCGCCGCCAGAAGAACAACCCGCTGTTTGTGGGCGATCCCGGCGTTGGCAAGACGGCAATCGCCGAGGGTCTTGCTCGACGCATCGTTATGGGCGACGTGCCCGAGGTGCTGGCAGATTCAACTATTTTCCAGCTCGATATGGGCGCGCTGCTCGCCGGCACCCGCTATCGCGGCGACTTCGAGGAGCGTCTCAAGGCCGTGATGCGCGAGATCGAAGCCTATCCCGGCGCCATCATGTTCATCGACGAGATCCACACGGTGATCGGTGCCGGCGCCACTTCCGGTGGCGCCATGGATGCCTCGAATCTGCTCAAGCCCGCGCTCCAATCTGGCACGCTGCGCTGCATCGGCTCGACCACCTACAAAGAATACCGGCAGCACTTCGAGAAGGACCGGGCTCTGGTGCGCCGGTTCCAGAAGATCGACGTGAACGAGCCGTCGGTGCCTGATGCGATCGAGATCCTGAAGGGACTGAAACCCTATTTCGAGGACTTCCACCGCGTCCGCTACACCCAGCAGGCAATCAAGTCGGCGGTCGAGCTGTCTGCAAAGTACATCCACGACCGCAAGCTGCCCGACAAGGCGATCGATGTGATCGACGAGACCGGCGCCTCGCAGATGCTGGTGCCCGAGCGGCAGCGGCGTAAGACGATCGGCGTCAAGGAGGTCGAGTCGACCATCGCCACCATGGCGCGCATTCCGCCAAAGACCGTGTCGAAGTCCGACGCCGAGGTTTTGCGGGCCATAGACCAGGATTTGAAGCGGGTCGTGTTCGGTCAGGACAGGGCGATTGAGGCGCTCGCCGCCGCTATCAAGCTATCGCGCGCGGGTCTGCGCGAGCCAGGGAAGCCGATCGGCTGCTACATGTTCTCCGGTCCGACCGGTGTCGGCAAGACCGAGGTCGCACGCCAGCTCGCGCTCTTGCTCGGCGTCGAGCTGCTCCGCTTCGACATGAGCGAATATATGGAGCGTCACACCGTGTCGCGGTTGATCGGTGCACCGCCCGGCTACGTCGGCTTCGACCAGGGTGGTCTGCTCACCGACGGCGTCGACCAGCATCCGCACTGCGTGCTGCTGCTCGACGAGATCGAGAAGGCGCATCCTGACCTGTTCAACATCCTGTTGCAGGTGATGGATCACGGCAAGCTCACCGATCACAATGGCAAGCGCGTCGACTTCCAGAACGTGGTCCTTATCATGACGACGAATGCCGGGGCCACCGATCTCGCCAAGGCTGCCATCGGCTTCAACCGCGCCAAACGCGAGGGCGACGACGAGGAGGCGATCAATCGCCTGTTCACGCCCGAGTTCCGCAACCGGCTCGATGCGATCATCGCATTCGCGGCTTTGTCGCCCGAGATCATCGCCAAGGTAGTGGAGAAGTTCGTGTTTCAACTCGAGGCGCAGCTTGGCGACCGCAACATCACCATCGAGCTCACGCCCGAGGCGAACCAATGGCTGGCCGAGCGCGGCTATGACGACAAGTTCGGTGCCAGGCCACTTGCGCGCGTGATCCAGGAACACGTCAAAAAGCCACTCGCCGAGGAGATCCTGTTCGGGGCTCTGAAGGACGGTGGCATCGTGCGCGTGCTCGTTGAGGACAAGGACGGCGAAAAGGTGCTTGGCTTCGAATATCTGAAGCCGGACACGCCAATCCGCCCGCGCGACCCCGAGGATACCGATCCCAATGGCTCGGGCCCCGACGGAGGGCCCAAGGGCGGCGTCAAAGCCGAAGGCCCCAAGCCGCGTGCCAAGCGCGCCGCGCGGCGGCCGCGCGGCCGCCAGCGCGCGATTGGCGTAAGCCTCGTGCCCAAGGTCCCGCTGGGCTCAAAGTAATTCTCGCGATGGAGGGTTCTGAGCGGTCATTGTCGAGCTAAGACCTACCAATCAATTCGAGGCTTCTCAACGCCGGCCTGGCTGATTGGGTACGGCGGTATTGACGTCGACGTACAACCTGTCGACACAGCGCTGCGCCTTTCGGTGGCTTGCACCTGAGTGCCACTCACCCTTGTGGACCTGTGCTTCTTCGACGTACGAAAGGTGGAAGCACCGCCATTTTTCTTTGGTTAGGCCGCCTTCACTCTCTCCGCCAAACTGATAGATAAGTGCCGTCTCCTGGTCGCCATTGTGCCCGAGAATGTGCGGACAAATTTCGCGGTGCCGACCCTTGTAAAGGCAGGTGACCTGCTGGCGATTCAGGATCGCCTGGTGAAACAGCAGGAACGTCGGACTGTGTCCAGAGCGCACTACTTCAAACGCCTTATCTTGAGCCGACCCGTGCATAACGGCGAAGCTTGTTCGGTCAACGATGGAAAATGCCTGATGGGAAAGGCCGGGCCGATTGCCCAAGCTGATTGTAAGTCACAACTCCACGATTTCTATACGAACACCGCTTTGCTGAAGCTGCTCCCAAAAGCGGTTGGCTAACTCAGGCCGATATCGACTGTTGAACAGTAGCCAGGTCTCGATGAGCACATGCTGGTCGTGACGTGGTCCCAGTTGCTTCTCAAGATCCTTGGCACGAGGGGTTATTCCGATCTCGGAGACCATTGCGGCGAACCAAACAGAGGAGCCGACGAAGATACTCACTCTTTAGTTTTCAACCGCTCGTGGGCACGTGTACGCGTAGTTTTGCGGCGATGCTCGTCCCAAACGGCATCGCCGATCATCTTATCCTTGTCTCGCGCGATGTTCGTCTCCGGTCCTTCATCGATCAGATCGAACAGAATTGAAATATCTGCTTTGCGCGGCCTCAAGGATCCAAGATCCCGCGCCACAAGGCGGCGAACATATTCAGCAAATGAGATGCCAAGCTCAGCGGCCTTTCTTCGGGCCTGACGCTGCATCTCCGAATCGAGGGTGATCTGCGTTCGTGCATTCATTTGAACCATCATGCCATCACCAGCATGATGGCACAAGTTTGTTATTTGTCGCCGCGCCAGTTCGAAGTGAGTGTCCTCCTAATTTTCTGGGCGGTGGCGGCGAGCTTCGCCTGATCTTCCATCTGTCCGGCGTGAGGCTTGACCGGTACGCCCTGCTTGATCGGCACGATGTGGACGTGCAGATGGAACACGGTCTGGCCGGCAGCCGAGCCGTTGAATTGCTGGATCAGCACCCCGTCGGCGCCGACCGCCTCCTTGATCTTGGGTGCTAACTTCTGCACCACCGCCATGAGCTTGGCCAGCGCCTCCGGCTTGATGTCGAACAGGTCGCGCGCCTTTTCCTTGGTGACGACGAGCGCGTGGCCCTCGGTGCCCGGCATGATGTCGAGGAAGACGAGGGTGTCCTCGTCCTCGTAGATCTTATGGCAGGGGATCTCGCCGCGCAGGATCTTGGCGAAGATGTTGTTCTCGTCGTAGACCATCTCAGTCCTATACCCGACTTTTCGCGAAATCAGAATCTGTCATCCCCGCCGAAGTGCGGGACATCCACGGCCTAATCCGAATTACGGTAGGGCGACTCCTTGGTGAGAAGCGCGATTTCACGCGCAACTGCGAGCCGCTCACGCTTGAGATAATCGGCGACCGCGCGACGGAGCGCAGGATCGGCAATGTAGTGGGCGCTATAGGTTTGCACTGGCAGATAGCCTCGAGCGAGCTTGTGCGCACCTTGGGCGCCCGCCTCGACGCGCGCGAGTTTATGAGCAATGGCGAACTCGATGGCCTGGTAGTAGCAGACCTCGAAATGCAGATAGGGGTGCTCCTCGATGCCTCCCCAGTAACGACCATAGAGGGCGTCGGCGCCGATGAAGTTTAGCGCTCCGGCCACGTAGCGCCCGGCGCGCTTGGCGAGCACGAGCAGGATTTGGTCCGCCAAGGTCTCGCCGAACAGGCTGAAGCAGGGCCGCGTGAGATAAGGCGAGCCCCATTTGCGTGAGCCGGTGTTCATGTAGAAGGCGAAGAAGGCGTCCCAATGGGCTTCGGTAAGGTCGCGCGCGGTCAGCCACTCGATCTCGATCCCGCCGGATAATGCTTCGCGGCGCTCCTTCTTGATCGCCTTCCGCTTGCGCGATGAGAGCGCGGCGAGGAAGTCCTCGAAGCACTGATAGCCATTGTTCTGCCAGTGGAACTGCTGGTCGGTACGCTGCAGGAAGCCAAGCTTGCCGGCGAGTTCCCATTCTGCGCGCGTGAGGAAGGTGATGTGCAGCGAGGACAGGTTGAGCCTCTCCGTGAGCTCGACCGCTGCGTGGAGAAGAATCGCCTCGCGCTTTGCTGCGTCCGCGCCAGCCCGCACCAGGAGACGTTTGTCGGTGACCGGCGTGAAGGGCACCGACGCCTGGAGCTTCGGATAGTAGCTGCCGCCGGCGCGCGCGTATGCGTCGGCCCAGCCATGGTCGAAGACATATTCGCCGAGCGAATGGGATTTCAGATAACAAGGCATGCAGCCAACGAGATCGCCTCTCTCGTCCTTGAGAAGCAGGTGTTGCGATAGCCAGCCGGTCTTGTGCGTAGCCGATCCACTCTCCTCCAGAGCTTTGATAAAAGCGTGACAAATGAATGGATTATCGACTCGCGTTGAGAGCCCGCGTGTGCATGCGTCCCAGTCGGCCGCTGGCACGTCGGCGATGCGCGAAGCGATGCGCACGACCGCAGCCTTATGGTCGCTTTCGAGTTCGGTTTCTCGCAATGGTCGTTCGATGTCGCCCATCGCCTAAGGCCTAATCCCTTCAAAGATCATGGCGTCGGCATAACGCAGGGCACGGTCCTGCTCTTCCTTGGTGCGCACCGTCCAGGTGAGGAGCGGCAGCCCGAACACGGTCTGCGCCACAAGTGGCGCCACCGCGGGCAGGGCCCTGATGTCGTAGGCGATGAAGTGGGGCCATGCGAAGGCCGCGGTAAGAAGGTTCCTCATGGCAAAACGCTGGATGAAAGTCAGCTGCGACCAGTAGTGCTGATGGTCAAAGCGCTCGGCGATCAGCCCGCGCGGCAGAGTGGGCGACACCTCGCGAAACGCCGCGACGCAATGCGGATCGAATGACATCACTGCGACAGGGCCGGGATAGGACGCAAGCAGCAGCGCAATATTCGCCTCGTATTTTCCGTCGGAGGCCCAGTTGCTCTTGACCTCGAGCAGGAGCGGCACGCGGCCATTGACGAGATCAAGCAGAGCGTCAAGTGACAGGATGCGATCCTCGCTGTTGCGCAACGGGATTGCGCACAGCGCCTCGGCGTCGCGCGAGGCGACGGGGCCCGTTTCAGCCGTAAGCCGGTCGAGCGTCGCGTCGTGGAAGACGACCGGCATGTGCCCCGCGCAGCATTGCAGGTCGACCTCGACGGCGTAGCCGGCGCCCATCGCGGCCCGCACGGCGGAAGCGCTGTTCTCGATGATGCCCTTGGCCTGATCGTGCAGTCCCCTGTGCGCGATCGGCCGCTTCAACCAATAGAGCTCGGCCATGTGAGGGAC
Organism: Pseudomonadota bacterium; assembly: GCA_046724315.1. Lineage (GTDB taxonomy): Bacteria > Pseudomonadota > Alphaproteobacteria > Rhizobiales > Methyloligellaceae > Methyloceanibacter. Next base: position 6,063 of record JBKOWI010000201.1, read on the forward strand.
TCAGGCACGGGGCTACTCGATCGCAAAGAGCGCATCGACCTCGACGGCGGCGTTGAGCGGCAGGCTCGAGCATCCCACGGCTGCGCGCGTATGGCGCCCCTTTTGCCCAAGCACTTTGACCATGAGCCCGGAGGCGGCATTGATGACCTTGGGATGGTCAGTAAAGCCCGGTACGGCATTCACATAGCCGGTCAAACGCAGGCATTGGACGATGCGGTCTAGGTCGCCCAAGGCCGCTTTAGCCTGCGCCAGAATGTTGAGGGCGCAGATCCTCGCGGCATCCTGGCCTTGATCGATGTCGAGATCCGCCCCTAGCGTGCCGGCGACGGCGATTTGCCCCTTTTTCAGAGGCAATTGCCCTGAGACGTAGAGTTGATTGTTCAGGTGGAGGAACGACACGTAATCGGCGACCGGGGAGGGCACCTCGGGAAGCACCAGGTTGAGGGCCTCGAGCCGCGCTTCGATCTCACCTGCCATGTCGCCCTCCGCTTCTTCTCGCGCCATCCGGGGGCTCGACCATCGAGCAAATCCGCGCCTCCCGCAAGGTGACCCCGCCGATTGGGGCACTTGTCCTGCAGGAAAGTTGGTGCGAAGAATCCGTGAAAGCGCCGCCCGCCCGGCCAGGCGCCCAAGCCTTGGAGACGTATATGGTTGGTTTGAGCTGGTGGCGGGTGCTGCTCCTGCTCTTGGCAGTTCCCCTTGTCGGGGGCACGCTCTCGGGTCACGCCCATGCGCTTGCGGCCAAAGAGCCGGGCAAGCTCGTCGCCCACCGCGCCATCTATGAGATGACGCTGGACGATGCCCGCACTGCCTCGGGCATCACCGGCATCGATGGCCGTATGGTGTTCGAATTCACTGGGTCCGAATGCGACGGCTATTCGCTGAACATGCGAATGGTCACGCAGATGACCGACTCGCAAGGGCAGACCAACCTCACCGACCTCCGGTCTTCGACCTGGGAGCAGGGTGACGGCCAGAAATTCCGCTTTCAGTCCGCGCAATATCTGAACGACAAGCTCGGCGACGTGACCATGGGGAGGGCCGTGCGCGAGTCCCCCAACGAGGCCATAAAGGTGAAGCTCAGTCAGCCCTCTCGCGCCGAGCTCAACCTGTCGGGCCAGGTGCTATTTCCCACCCAGCATAGCCTCGCCCTGATCAATGCCGCACGATCCGGGCAATCGCTGTTCCAGGCAAGGATCTATGACGGCTCGGAGAAAGGTCGGAAGGTCTACGACACGACCGCCTTCATCGGCCGCAAGGTCGAGGCAGGTGCTGATGCCGATAAGCTCGAGCCGGCCGCCAAGGAAAAGGGACTAGACCAGCTGGCATCATGGCCGGTGTCGATCGGCTATTTCGAGCCGAAGGGAGGCGACCTCACGCCGAGCTACCAGATCGATTTCCGCCTCTATGAAAACGGCGTGAGCCGCGAGCTGCTTATTGATTATGGCGACTTCTCGATCCATGGAACCTTGACCGCGCTCGAATACCTCAAACCCGCCGAATGTCATTAGCCAGCTGGGTTTCCCGCTTGGCCGCCCTCCCTAAAGAGTTTGGTTACGGGTTTCCGCTGAAATCAGCAGTCCGTGATCGAGGGAGCGAGTCAGTATGTTGTTCTGGAAGATCAGGCCGTCTCAAAAGCCGACGGCCAAGCCCGCTTTCGAGTCGTTTCTCAGGCCCGTTCCAAGCGCCGTAGCGCAGCACCCCAAGATGGCCGATCATAGGCCGATCGAATCGCCGGAGCCGACCCCGAGGCCGATGACCAAGACCATCCTGATCGTCGAGGATAACGAGCTCAATATGAAGCTCTTCCACGATCTTCTCGACGCACACGGCTACAAGACGCTCCAGACGCGAAACGGCAGGGAGGCACTCGAGCTCGCCCGCGAGCATCGCCCAGACCTTATCCTCATGGACATTCAGCTTCCGGAGGTGTCTGGGCTCGAAGTCACGAAGTGGCTCAAAGAGGACGACCAGCTCAAGAAGATCCCGGTCGTGGCCGTCACGGCTTTCGCCATGAAGGGCGATGAGGAGCGCATCCGCGAGGGAGGCTGTGAGGCCTATATCTCCAAGCCCATCTCGGTTGCCATGTTTCTCGACACGGTCAGGCAGTATGTCGGCGACGCCAGATAAAAGACTTCAACCGAGCCGGAATCCGCGCTTCTGCGAATCACTTAAGTCAAATCGAGCAGCAAAGTGGCTGGGATAGGGCCAGATCTCACTTGAGGCGGAGCCTGAGCGCTTAACCTTAAGGATTTACAATGCCTTGTCTTTTATCGTATTACTGGCATGGACAGACTTGATTTCGTCCCGTTGTTGGCCGTTTTATGGTTTGACTTAAGCCCGACGAGATCAGACGGGGGAGGGGTTGGAGGATCCAGAGCCCTAGGGCCGGCCTTCTTCTCAAATTTTTCCCTCGTTCATCAGAGATAACCCTGCGGAATGCTCAGGTCCGCCGCATCTCCTGGGTCCGTAGGGTTCGGCCGGTCGGAGCGCGGTTGAGTGGCCTCCTCGTTAGCGCCGCGTTTCGGCCGGCCACCTATTCTTCCATGGCCATCAGGCACATCTACGCGCCGCATATGAATGCAGCGTGTTCTATCGCGGCCCGAAAATCGGTCAGCTATTTGATTTTAGTTTCTTTGAATTCGACGTGCTTGCGCGCGACCGGATCGTACTTCTTGAAAACAAGCTTCTCGGTCTGATTACGCGGGTTCTTCTTGGTGACGTAGTAGTAGCCCGTGCCGGCCGAGCTTACGAGCTTGATCTTCTGTGTGACGGGCTTAGCCATGTGGTCCTCGAAAACTAGAAGCGAAGTTGCGCGACCCTACTCGCTCAAGGCCGGAAGTCAAGACGGCGAGAAACCCACGGGCTGACCTCGGGTAAGCCGTCGCCAATGACCTCCTTTGCATCGGGATCGAAGCCGTGCATAAGCAGAGCCCATTGCAGCGCGACAAGCGCCCCTTTGACTACCGGCAAGATCAGAAGTGCCAGAATAACGGTGAGAGGAAGCCATAACGCGGCGTGCAGCCAAAGCGGAGGCCGGTACGCCATCTCGACGGCGAGCACGAGACCCACGACAACATGGCCGACGATAACGATGGTGAAATAAGGGGGAGCGTCGTCGGCCCGGTGATGGTGCAGCTCCTCTCCACAATGGGGACAAGCGTCGACCACCTTCAGATAGCGCCTGAACATAGCGCCCCTGCCGCAAGCAGGGCATTTGAGTGCCGCCCCCCGCCACAGCGAGTCCAGGACCGGGCGAGCGCCCGTCGATCTGCCGCCATGCTGAAAGCTGCCAACTCTATCTTGCATCACCTGGTCCTTGAATTTCGTACTACAGTCTTTTGCCGGAGGAACCGCGCGCTTGCCGCTGAGCCTTGCCCTTGTAGCGTTGCTGCCTGCCCTTGTCATTCCGCCGAGGGGCGGCCTTTGGTCGCCCGCCGATCGAGCGCCCTTCGCTCAACATCTCAAATCTGAGCGCGCCCGCCGTCGGGATCGCCTCGACCAGCCGCACCTCGACCAGGTCGCCGAGCCGGTACGCAAGCGCCGTGTCCTCACCGACAAGCGCGTGCCGCGCCTCGTCGTGATAGAAGTATTCGCGGCCTATGGACGAGGCGGGGACGAAGCCATCGGCCCCGGTCTCGATCAGCCGGACGAATAGGCCGGTGCGCACGAGGCCCGAGACCCGAGCCTGGAATCGCGCGCCAATGCGGTCGGCAAGGTAGGCGGCGATAAGCCGGTCGGCAGTTTCGCGCTCCGCTGCCATGGCGCGGCGCTCGGTGTCGGAGATCGCTTGAGAGATCTGATCGAGCTCCTCCATCTCTGCGTCAGTCAGGCCGTCATTGCCGAAACCAAGCGCCCGCACCAGCGCGCGATGGACGATGAGATCGGCGTAGCGGCGGATCGGAGAGGTGAAGTGCGCGTAGCGGCGCAGATTGAGGCCGAAATGGCCGAAATTGTCGTCGCTATACTCGGCCTGCGCCTGGCTTCTCAGCACCACCTCACCGACGAGCTCAGCGGTCGCCGTCGCCCGCGTGTCCGCGAGGATGCGATTGAAATGGACGGGCTTCAGCGTCCCGGATTTCGGCAGCTTGAGGCCGATGGTGGCGAGAAACTCGCCAAGGGAGGCAAGCTTCTCCTTCGAAGGTGCATCATGGACGCGATAGATGAGCGGAGCCCGCTTCGCTTCCAAGGTTTCGGCGGCTGCGACATTGGCGGCGATCATGAATTCCTCGATCAGACGGTGGGCATCGAGTCGGGGAGGGGTCACCACGGCGCGCACGCGGCCGCTCTCGTCGAGCAGGATCTTGCGCTCGGGCAGATCGAGATCGAGCGGCGCACGCTCGGTCCGGGCGAGCACCAAGCTCGCGTAAGCCCCCCATAACGGCCTCAGCACCGGATCGAGCAAGGGTCCAGTGATCTCGTCCGAACGTCCGTCTATGGCAGCCTGCGCTTGCTCATAGGTGAGGCTCGCAGCCGAACGCATCAAGCCGCGAAAGAAGCGATGTTTGAGCTTCCCTCCGTCCTTGTCGAAGACCATGCGCACGGCGAGACAGGCCCTGGCCTCATCCTCCCTAAGCGAGCAGAGGTCGTTGGAGATCTTCTCCGGCAGCATCGGCACCACGCGGTCGGGGAAATAGACCGAATTGCCGCGCTTCCGCGCTTCCTTGTCGAGTGCGGTCCCGGGCTTCACATAGGAACACACGTCCGCGATAGCCACGATCGCGACCCAACCCCCACGGTTTGAGGGATCGGGGTCGGCCTCGGCGAAGACTGCATCATCATGGTCGCGGGCATCCGACGGGTCGATGGTAATGAGTGGAATGTGCCGCAAGTCCTCGCGGCGCTTGAGGTCGGGTTCTTTGGCGGCTTCGGCCTCGGCGAGTGCAGCCTCGGGGAACGTGTCCGGAATGCCGTGGGCGTGGACCGCGATCAGACTGGTCATCTGCTGCGCCGCGGGATTGCCGAGCCTTTCGACGACGCGCGCGGTCTGCACGCCATAGCGGCCGCCGCGTGCAAGCTGGAAGCGGACCAGCTCGCCGCTCTCGGCATCTCCGGTGTTTCCCCAGGTCACGGGCCATTCTTTTAGCTGCTTGCGCTCGACAGGGTCGATGACGCCCGTACCGCCCGGAAGCGAACGGAATATTCCGAGCATCCTCTGGATCGCGCGCGCGAGCCGCTTGATGGTCCTCGCCTGGTATGCGTAATCCGCGTCCGCTCCCAATGGTGTGATGCGTGCCAGCACGCGATCGCCGATGCCGGCGACCAGGCCGGCCTCGCGCTTGTTTTCGGCCATGACAATGCGCGGCGCCGGCCCATGCTCCTCGTCCCAGGTGCCAGGGCGTGCGATGAACTCGCCGTCGGCGTCGCGGGCAACGATCTCGATCACGGTGACGGGAGGCAAGACGCCGGGACGCGTCAGCTTTCGGCGCGAGCCCGCAATGAGACCGTCATCCGCCATGTCGCGTAACAGATCTTTTAACGCGATGCGGTCGCCGCCTTTGATGCCAAAGGCGCGCGCGATCTCGCGCTTTCCGGTTTCCCGGCTCGCCGTTTGAAGAAAATCCAGAATCTCTTGCCTAGAAGGAAGCTTGCCCACAGTCGTCTTGCGCCGCGCGCCTTTTTCTCTTGCCACCGGCGCTGCTCAGCTTGCCGTCTCCTCGACGGCCTCTTTGTTGCTCTTCGACCCTTTACGTACCGATTTCCTTGGCGTCTTCTTGGTAGGGCCTTTGGCGCTCTTGGCCGCGATTAGCTCGACCGCCTCCTGAAGCGTAACCTGCTCGGGATCGCGATCCTTGGGCAGGGTCGCATTGACCTTGCCGTGCTTAACGTATGGGCCATAGCGGCCCGATAACACCTGCACCTTTCCCCCAAGCTCTGGGTGATCGCCAAGTTCCTTGATGACGCTGGAGGCGCGCGGCCTGCGGTTTGCCGCCTTCTCCGCGAGCAAGCTCACCGCGCGATTGATTCCGATTTCGAACACCTCCTCAGGCGCGCTGAGGCTCGCATATTTGCCGTCGTGGTGAACATAAGGTCCATAGCGGCCGAAGCCCGCTACGATGGGCTTTCCGGTCTCAGGATGGAGGCCGACCTCGCGAGGCAGCGCGAGAAGCGCAAGCGCGCGCTCAAGATCGATATGCTCGGGATCCGTGCCCTTCGGGATCGAGGCGCGCTTGGGTTTCTCCCCGCCATCGCCCTCACCAAGCTGGACATAGGGACCAAAGCGGCCGATGCGCAGCGTGATCTCGAGCCCGGTTTCCGGATCGGCGCCGAGTACCTTCGCTTCGCCGGAAAGGGACGCCTTCTCGCCATTGGTGTCGGCGAGCTGCCGGGTGTAGCGACACTCAGGATAGTTCGAGCAGCCGATGAATGCCCCGAATTTGCCGACCTTGAGGCTGAGGCGCCCGTTGGTACAGGAGGGACACGCGCGCGGATCGCCGCCATCTTGAGGTTCCGGGAATATATGCGGTCCGAGCAGCTCGTTCAGAGCCTCGAGCACCTGGGCAATTCTGAGATCGCCGATGTCGTTCACCGCGGCGATGAACTCGCGCCAGAAGTCGCGAAGCACATCCTTCCACTCGAGCTTGCCGGCGGAGATAAGATCGAGCTTCTCCTCGAGGTCTGCAGTGAAGTCATATTCGACATAGCGGCGGAAGAAGCTTTCGAGAAAGGCGGTGACGAGCCGCCCCTTGTCCTCGGGATAAAGCCGCTTCTTGTCGAGGCGGACATATTCGCGATCGCGCAACACATTCAGCGTAGTGGCATAGGTCGAAGGCCTTCCGATGCCGAGTTCTTCCATTTTCTTGATGAGCGTGGCCTCGGTGTAGCGTGGAGGCGGCTCGGTGAAATGCTGTTTGGCCTCGATCTTGCGCGGGTCGAGCGCCTCGCCTTTGGTGAGAGCCGGCAGCGCGCCATCATCACCGACAGCATCATCGATGCCTTCCTCATAGATCCTGAGGAAGCCGTCGAAGCGGATCACCGAGCCAGTCGCTCGCACGCCATATTGCTGGCCGTCTCTGCCCGTCACAGTGATATCGACGGTGGTGCGCTCGATCTCCGCGCTCGAGGCCTGGCTTGCCAAGGTGCGCTGCCAGATGAGCTTGTAAAGGCGCGCCGCGTCATCTTCGAGATAACGGGAGACGGATTCGGGATCTTTGCTGAAATCGGTTGGCCTAATTGCCTCATGCGCCTCCTGCGCGTTCTTGGCCTTCGTCTCGTATTCGCGTGGGGAGGAGGGCACGTAACGATCCCCGTAAAGCTTCGTTACAAGGCGCCGGGCCGCAGCAATCGCCTCTGGCACGATCTGCACTCCATCGGTCCGCATATAGGTGATGAGACCTTCGGACTCGCCACCGAGGTCCACGCCCTCATAGAGCCGCTGCGCGAGCTGCATGGTGTGGCGAGGCGAAAAACCGAGCTTGCGCGAGGCCTCCTGTTGTAGCGTCGAGGTGGTAAAGGGCGCGGCCGGATTGCGACGCTGCGACTTGCTCTCGATGTTTGAGACAACGAAGCGGCCGCCTTCGAGCGCTGCCTTGAGCCGCTCAGCGGTCGCCGCATCGGCGATGTCGAACTTATCGAGCTTCTTGCCGTCGGCTGAGAACAGCCTGGCCTGGAAAGTTTCGTTCTTGCCGGTCGCAAGCTCGGCAATGATCGTCCAATATTCCTGCGGCTTGAATTGTTCGATCTCGAGCTCGCGGTCGCAGACGAGCCTGAGTGCCACGGACTGGACACGCCCCGCGGAGCGGGCGCCGGGCAGCTTCCGCCACAGCACCGGGGAAAGGGTGAAGCCGACGAGATAATCGAGCGCTCGGCGGGCGAGATAGGCGTTGACCAGAGGCCCGTCGATCGTCCGCGGGTGGCGCATGGCGTCGAGCACTGCCTCTTTGGTCACCGCGTTGAACACCACGCGCTCCACAGGAACGCCACGCAGAGCCTTCTTGCGGTCGAGCACCTGAAGCACATGCCAGGAGATGGCCTCGCCCTCGCGGTCGGGGTCTGTGGCGAGGATCAGCTTGTTTGCGCCCTTGACCGCCTTGGCGATCTCGTCGAGCCGCTTGGCGGCCTTGGGCTCGACGTCCCAGTGCATCTCGAAGTCCTTGTCGGGCAGGACCGAGCCGTTTTTCGAAGGCAGATCGCGCACATGGCCATAAGAGGCCAGGACCCGGTAGCCAGGTCCGAGGTACTTATTGACAGTCTTTGCCTTAGCCGGCGATTCGACAATGACGATGTTCATTGAGACGTTCCTAGCCGCGCAAATTGCGTCAGGCTGAGGGCGGTGGCCCCTAAAGGCCCCTTGCTTGCGCCCGAAAAATGGTGTCTGGAGCCGTCGCTGTCAAACTCTGACATGCAAGGTTGACAACTTCTACGCGTGTGGACTAACTAAAACAACCGTAGGCTGACAAGGTTAACGGTGTTTCTTGGGCGGTCACTGCCGCCGAAACCAGCTATTTTGAGTAAGCTCGGGGAGCCACCGGCGCGAAATTAAGGCAGAATAGAGAATAAAATGTGGGTCCGGCGCTCGGCCTCCAGTAGGCGGTGTGGGCCCCTCCGACGAGGGGCGCGACTTTGCCCAGCAGGAGGCGGGGTCGTTAACGGAGCGCAAATGCCGTTCCTGGCTTATCTGCTCAACACGGCTCTTGAGGAGGCCAACAACGAAAAGAACTCTCGCCTCTAAGTTCCGGTAAGCGACACAAGCCGTTGCCCGTGCCGTTGCAGCCTGCCGGCGAGGTCTAGTTCCAGCAGGACGATATGCACTTTGCGGGCCGGCAATCGGGTGGCTCTGATCAACTCGTCGATATCGACAGGGCTTGGGCCTAGCGCTCCCAGGACCAGCTAGCGCTCGTTGGCATGAATATCGGGGAGAGCTTCTGGCGTTCGCTCTCGATCTGAGGCGGCGAGCTCGACGGCGGGAGGCTGGACAGGCCGGCCCAGGATCGGGGCCAAGGTCTCGACGATGTCGCGCGCGCTTGTCACGAGGCATGCGCCCTGCTTCAGGAGATTGTTGGTTCCGGCCGCCCGCGGATCGAGCGGGCTGCCCGGCACGGCAAACACCTCGCGGCCTTGCTCCGCGGCGAACCGCGCCGTGATCAGTGATCCTGAGCGCTCGGCGGCCTCGACCACCACCACGCCAAGCGAGATCCCGGAGATGAGGCGGTTGCGGCGCGGGAAGTCCTTGCCGCGCGGCGAGAAGCTTGGCGCTCGCTCGCTGATGAGAAGGCCT
>JBKOWI010000158.1:0-1702 GCA_046724315.1 Pseudomonadota bacterium
CCGCAACTCTGGATCGAAAAATCCCGGTCCTGTAGATTTGGGTCATGCTATTCACCATTGAGTTTTTCCGTCTTCGCGAAGAGGACAACGCGCACGCTACGCTGGATCGGATTACGCGTAGCGGTACCGATCTGGAGGCGGTGATAGTGAAAGCCAAATCGCTCTTCGAGACATTGAACATGCCGCAGAAGCCCGACGGCTTGCGGATTTTGGACCAGGATGGGGATGAAGTATTCTTCTGGACCCCAGGTGCCGACGATGCCTAAGGATGGCCCTGACTCGGTCGAGGTTCGCAGCCGCGCCGGCGACGCGCGACAGTTCTCCCCGTCAGCTGCGCGCAATTGTGGGCCAATCCGAGAGGTGCTTATTCGGGTTCTGCCGAAGAAGGGCATCGCGCTCGAAATTGGATCCGGTACCGGGGAGCATGTCATCTCTTTCGCGAAGGCGCTGCCCGGGCTCGTCTGGCTGCCGAGCGATCCAGACTCGGCCTCGCGCGCCAGCATCAAGGCGTGGAGTGCCACCGAAGGGCTCGCCAATGTGCGAGCGCCGGTCGCCATCGACGTGCGCGAAGGGGTATGGGGCGTGGAGGACGACGCACCATTTGACGCGATGATCTCCTTGAATATGGTCCACATCGCGCCTTGGGAGGCAGCGCTCGGGCTCCTTGCCGGTGCGGGGCGCCTCTTGAGGCCGGACGGGGTCCTCGTCTTCTACGGGCCCTTCATGCTGGGCGGGATACACACATCGGCGTCCAATGCCGCTTTCGACGCAGACCTAAAGAGGCGGGACCCGCGCTGGGGCGTTCGCGACGTAGACGACCTTGTCGGCGAGGCCGCACCTCACGGGCTTGAACTACTCGAGCTCGTCGAGATGCCTGTGAACAATCTTTCGCTCGTCTTTGTCAAGGCGGGGCCGGCTGTCCCAGCCTGATATCTCACCGGCAGTGTGGCAACTCGGACCGTTAACTCATAAACGCCTGGTAGCGGGTCGCCAGAGTCCGCTTCAGGGCGACAAGCGGCTGTCAATCTCGACGTGCGTCACTTCCGAGTCGTGCCACGAGCAGACATTGACGCTCCAGTGCCACCTTCGATTTGCAGGGCGAATCGAGGCGGGGCTGAAGCTCACGGCCGGGTTGCTTGCGCTCGAACCTTACGTGGTGCCGACGCGGACGCCGCCCCCAAAACCAGACCCAAGCTTTTCACTGGGTCACAGATCGGCAAAGGTTGCACGCTGCGACAATCAAAAGCCGTTACGCCCGACATACCCATGAGGACTGTGCCGCCTGACGAGCCACTTGGGATGACTCGGCAGCGCGCAGAGCGTGAGCGAATAAACGCTAAGCAGGGCGAACGCCGAGCGCGGCGACGGGAAATGAAACGGCCGGCACTTTGCGCTACATGCGGCGCGGCTAGGACACCGGCATCAGCTTTTGAACTTTCTCGTCGAGCGGATGGCGCTTGGTGATGACCTCATCGACGATGCCGAAGGTTCGGGCATCCTCCGCCGACAAAAAGTAGTCGCGGTCGAGCGACTTCTCGATCGTCTCATAGGTCTGCCCGGTATGGCGCACATAGATGTCGTTCAGACGCCGTTTCATCTTGATGATGTCCTCGGCGTGGCGCTCGATGTCACTCGCCTGACCCTGGAAACCGCCCGAAGGCTGATGCAACAGGATGCGGGCGTTGGGCAACGCATAGCGCAT
>JBKOWI010000093.1:0-5792 GCA_046724315.1 Pseudomonadota bacterium
TTCGGAGCTTCGTCAAAAGCGTCAATACGGGCAAACGGTTCGAGAAGCCGTATCGTCACTGGTTGGTCAGGGACTGCCTTCCCTCGGATACCGTCGACGATGTCATAGCTCTCCCGTTTGAGGCGCCTTCCCTCGACGGAATTTCGGGCAAGCGCGAGCTGCATAACAACACGCGCAAATATTTCGACGTCGACAACCGCACGCGCTTCCCGGTGTGCGAGGCGGTGGCGCAAGCCTTCCAGGACAAGCACGCCACGAGTCATATCGAGAAGGTGTTCGGCACCAATCTCAATGGCACCTATCTCCGCATCGAGTTCGCGCAAGACATCGATGGCTTCTGGCTCGAGCCGCACACTGATCTCGGTGTCAAGGCCTTCACCCTGCTGCTTTACCTCTCCAAGGACCCAAGCCACCACCAGCTTGGTACGGACATCTACGACGGCGACAAGCGGCATTTTGGCCGCTCGCCCTTCGCCTCGAACGCCGCGATGATCTTCGTTCCGTCGAACAACACCTATCACGGCTTCGAGAAGCGCCCGATCAAGGGGGTGCGTATCTCGCTCATCATCAACTACGTCACCAATGAGTGGCGCGCGCGCGAGCAGCTGTCGTTCCCCGAAGCGCCCATCGTCTAGCGACGTTCCCTCATCTCGGGCGTGATGCCCGGCCTTGTGCCGGGCATCAACGTTTTGGCACAAGGAAAGACGTGGATGGCCGGGACGAACTCGGCCAAGAGCGACTGGGGTGAGCGAAGCCATGAGCAAAGTCGCTTGGATCGGGCTCGGCACCATGGGTTATCCCATTGCTGGGCACCTCAAGGCACGGGGAAAACACGACGTCACGGTCTTCAACCGCACCCGAGCCAAGGCCGAAACTTGGGTCGAGCAATTCGGCGGAAGTCTCGCCGCGAGTCCTGCTGAGGCAGTGGATCGTTCAGAATTCGTCTTCACCTGCGTCGGCAACGACGACGATCTCCGGGCCGTGACGCTGGGGTCCGATGGCGCGTTTAGATCGCTCGGAAAGGGCGCGATCTTCGTCGATCACACCACTGCGTCGGCCACCATCGCGCGCGAGCTTTACGAAGCAGCGCGCGCACGAGGCGCCGGAGCACTCGACGCTCCGGTGTCGGGCGGGCAGTCTGGCGCAGAGGGCGGAACGCTGACTGTAATGGTGGGCGGAGACGCGGAGGATTTCGGCAAAGCCAAGCCAGTGATCGAGGCCTACGCGCGTGCGGTCAACCTGATCGGCCCCGCAGGCTCAGGCCAGCTCACGAAGATGGTCAATCAGATCTGCATCGGCGGACTGATCGAGGCACTGGCGGAGGCGCTTCACTTCGCAAAAGCGGCAAAGCTGGACGTGGCGAAGGTGATCGGCACGATCTCTAAGGGTGCGGCGCAATCCTGGCAGATGGACAACCGCTGGAGGACCATGATCGAAGGCAAGTTCGATTTCGGCTTTGCCGTCGACTGGGTGCGGAAGGACTTTGCCATTGTGCTCGATGAGGCGCGCATAAACGGCGCCAGCCTACCCGTCACGACGCTGGTCGACCAATTCTATGCCGAGATCCAGGGAATGGGCGGCGGGAGATGGGACACGTCGAGCCTGATCGCGCTACTCGAGCGACGGGGCTAACGTGCGATGCCTTAAAGCCTTTTATCTTCCGCCGCGTATTCGAGCGGCAGCGCCGTCGTATATTTGATTTGCTCCATCGCGAAGGATGAGCTCACGTCGGAAAGCTCGATCTTGCTGATGAGCTTTTTGTAGAAGGCGTCGTAGCGCTCGATGTCCGGCACCACCACGCGGAGCAGATAGTCGACCTGCCCGCTCATGCGGTAGAACTCGACCACCTCGGGAAGATCCTTGAGCGCCTCGTGGAAACGCTCGAGCCATTCCTGCGTGTGACGGCTCGTGGTGATGGACACGAACACCGTGACCCCGACATTGACTTTCTTGGGGTCGAGCACCGCAACACGGCGCTGGATCACACCAGCCTCCTCGAGCTTCTGGATGCGCCGCCAGCACGGCGTGGTGGAAAGTCCAATTTGCTTGCCGATCTCGGCAACGGGAAGCGTGCAGTCCTTCTGCAAAATATCCAGAATTTTGCGGTCCATACGGTCAAGCATGGGTGTCCTGATGATATTTTTGCGCGATTCTAGCAAAACCGGGAACCTCTTTCCATTCTCCTTAATCTCGATCTGATTAGTAGATTATTTCCTTACTGAAGACAAGGGCTATTTTTAGAGAAGGGCCCTCACCCTCCGCCGCAGGACCGGCAACAGCTCGGTCTCGAACCACGGGTTTTGTTTCAGCCACGCATTGTTGCGCCACGACGGATGCGGCAGAGGCAGCACACGTGGGCGCCGCTTTCGCCTCAGATGTTGTCGCCACGCAAGCATCGTCTCTTGCAGCGACGCTCCCACCTCATCACCGATATGAAAGCGTTGTGCGTAAGAACCGATCGCGAGCACGAGTTCGATCTGAGGCAATGCTGCGAAAAGGTTCCGGTGCCAGAGCGGCGCGCATTCACGCCGTGGCGGAAGATCGGCACCTTTCTCGTCCTGGCCCGGGAAACAGAATCCCATGGGGACGATGGCGACGCGGGCCTCGTCATAGAATTCCTGCGGCGAGACTGCCATCCAATCGCGCAAGCGGTCGCCGGAGGCATCGGTGAAAGGCGTACCGGATAGATGCACTTTCGTGCCTGGCGCCTGGCTGCAGACGGCGAGCCGCGCGGTGCTGCTTGCCCTAAGCACCGGACGCGGCTCATGTTTTAGAGGCTGGCCTTGCGGGGATTCCACGCAATAGCGGCAAGAACGAATGGCGGCGAGAAGGTGGTGGAGCTCGCCGGCTTGAGCGGTCATAGGTCGAGCGTCATGCCGTCTTGGGCGATGAGATAGCGCGACCGGTCGACCTTTCCGACATGAGACAGCATGGCTTCACCCATATGGGTGAGAAGCACGCGTTTTGCACCGAGCTTCTGGTAATTGGCATCAATGGTCTTGTAATCGAGATGAATGGGAAGGGTCACATCGTATTGAAAGCACTCGCTGATGAAGAGCTCGGCGCCGTGCGCAACCTTGTCCAGTGTATCGATCCAACCCGTGTCCCCGGTGAACGCCACGACCTTCCCATCAATGCTGAATCTGAGCGCGTAAGGCGGCGCGCCAGACGGATGTTTCACCTCGAAGGGCGTGACGGTGATGCCTCCCACCTCGAGCGGCTTCTGCTCCTCATATTCGACGAAGGTGAACTTGAAGCCTTTGGCTGTGGTGGAATTGGGATAGAGCGCCTCGGCAGCCTTGACGAAGCGCGCCTCGATTCCCTTGGGCCCGGTCACGATCATAGGCCGTGTGCGCCTGCTCGCGAATTGCGCGTCGAGCAGTAGCCATGGCAGGCCGCCGAAGTGATCGCCGTGGAGATGGCTCACGAACACAGTGTCGATGTCCTTCGGATCGAGCTTAAGCCGACGCATGCCAATAAGCGTCGTGGCTCCGCAATCGATCAAAAAGGTCGAGGCGGAGGAACGCACATGAAATGAAGTGTGGAGGCTGCCCCCGGCGCCGAATGCATCGCCACAGCCGATAATTGTCAGTCGCATCGGGCCGGCATCTTAACGCCTCGTATCAGTGCGGGGCGAGAGTAAACGCGCCGTTAGGGTTTTTCGTAGATAGTTCTAGATCGAGCCTTCGGGGGGAGAGCGGTAGGCTGCCCTCAATTTATGTCTCTGGCCGATTTCGCCTTTTCGTCAGTCGCGGGTTCTATGAGCAGGACAGTTGGGGCGTCAACCGAGGCGAGAAAATCCGCTTCGGCGACGATTGACTTCAGGCGCGGCCCCGCTCCGAGCGTGCCAGAAACGCACGGGAGTTCCCCCAGCAAGCCCTGTACCAAGCAAGAGCTCCAATACGAGCTTTTGTTGATGTTTGCCAAGAACGAGTTGTCGGCGGCGGTGACGGCATCGCTGCTTGCGGTCGTTGTGGCGATTGGCGCAATGTTCTGGGCGCCGCCGCGCGATCTCCTGCTCTGGCTCGCGGCCGTTCTCATCGCTAAAGCCATCCAGATCGTCCTCTGCGCCCAACTCATCAAGGCACCGCGCGACGAGGTTACGGCCTCGGCGTGGCAAACCAGGATCACCGCGGCAGAGCTCCTTTACGGCGTGACCTGGGCCGCGGTCGCATTCATCAGCCCCGACACGCAAGGGGAGGCGGCGCATACCTTCATCTTCGCCTCGTTCCTCATCGTCATCGCCATGCGCATGCTATTCGCTTCCGCGCTCATGCCTATAGTCTATGCCGGCACCTTGCCGATGACCGCAGCCATCGTCATGTGCTTCGCCCTGCTCGACAATCCGTTCTATTGGGCGATGGCAGCCATGGCCGTCGGCGTGCACATCTACTTCATTTGGCTGACGAGCGGATTCAACTCGACTGTGGTCGACATGCTCGAATTCCGGGCCGAGAAGGACGCGCTGATCGCAGAGCTCGAGCGCGCCAAGGCAATCTCGGAGGAAGCACGTGCCCGCGCCGAGGAAGCGAACCTCGCCAAGTCGCGCTTCCTTGCCACGATGAGCCACGAGCTGCGCACGCCGTTGAACGCCATCATCGGCTTCTCGGAGATCATGCAGGGTGAGATCCTGGGACCTCACAGCACGCCGACCTACAAAGAGTATGCGAACGACATCAACCAAAGCGGACAGCACCTGCTCAATCTCATCAACGAGATTCTCGACATCAGCCGCATCGATGCTGGTCGTTATGAGCTGAACGAGAGCGCCGTGGATATTGCCAAGGTGGTCGCAGACTGCTATCGGCTGATGCGGCTTCGCGCAGAGGCTAAGGGGCTGAAGATCGTCGAGTTGTTCGAGCCAGGTTTGCCCGAGCTTTGGGCCGACGAGCGCGCAATGAGGCAGATCTGCCTCAACCTCCTGTCAAACGCCGTCAAGTTCACGCCGACCGAAGGCACCGTCACGTTATCGGTCGGCAGCACGAGCCTTGGCGGACAATTCCTGAGCGTCCACGACACCGGCCCTGGCATTCCCGAAGATGAAATCCCGAGCGTGCTAAGAAGCTTCGGCCAAGGCTCGCTCGCGCAACAGGCGGCCGAAGGCGGCACAGGCCTCGGGCTCGCGATCACCAAGGGCCTGGCCGAGCTTCATGACGGGACTCTCGAGCTCAAGAGCAAGTTAGGCTATGGTACGGAGGTCATCATCAGCTTTCCGCGCAAGCGGGTGATAGAGCCCACGACAATTGTCTCAGAAATTGCCGAAACCAAGGCTGAAAAGCCGCGCCTTGCTTGGCGCGCGCGGGCTCCACGCCATATGACGAAGGGCCCGATCACGGATAGACTACCCTTTGGACGCCACAATCGGACGTAGATTAGGCTCGTCGCGTAGGGGTTAGACGGGGGTTTAGAGGGATGAAGCGCCTTAGGCTTATTGCCCTGACGTTGCTCGGGTTGAGCCTCGCTTGCGCGGCAAGCAAGCCAGCCTTTGCCAATATTCTCATCCGGATCGACAAGCCTAGCCAAACCATGACCGTGTCGGTCAATGGCGCTCCGGTTTATGGCTGGCGGGTATCGACCGGTGCTACCGGCTTCTCAACACCAGCCGGCTCCTACACGCCTTTCCGCATGGAGGTCATGCACTACTCCCAGGAGTGGGACAACGCCGGCATGCCGCATGCGATCTTCTTCACCAAGCGAGGTCACAGCATCCATGGCACCGATCATGCCGGTCTCGGCACGCCGGTGTCCCACGGATGCGTGCGGCTCTCGCTGTCGAACGCCACCGCGCTCTA
>JBKOWI010000035.1:0-12379 GCA_046724315.1 Pseudomonadota bacterium
GCCGCACGGCTTGAGATCGAACAGGCCACCAAATCCGCCAATTGAGCCGAGCGCCCCCTTGCGTTTGGTCTTTGCCGCAAGAGGCCCGATGGCTTTGACCAGTGCGTTGCCCGCGTCGATGTCGACGCCGGCGTCGCGGTAAGTCACTCTGGGCTTGTCCTTGGAGGTTGCGGGCACCGAAAGGGCTCGGGGTGCATGTTCAGGCGATTTCGCATAACAATCGTGCCTTACGAGTGCCGTCAAGGGTCCGCCATATAGGGGTGTTTACCAATTGCGGCGCGCGCAACGCCGCGTTTCCGGAATATCGCAGCGAAAAACGATGGCGTTCTGGCGATTTAAGTTCAGGATCAGGAGAGCGGGTACCGCGGCTCTCCTGCTGGCGGCAACTTTCGCCGGCGTCATCTGCGGCCCGGCGCGCGCCGCCGATAGCCTCTACACCGTCGCCAAGATCTCGGTCGACGTGACCGCCAAGGATGCCGTCGCGGCACGCGAAATGGGCATGGCCGAGGCCGAGCAGCGTGCCGTGATGACGGTGCTGAAGCGGATCGTGCCCGCCAGCGTCTATGCGTCTCTGCCGGAGATCAGCAAGGGCGACATCGAAACGCTGGTCAACGGCGTCTCGATCAGAAGCGAACAGAATTCCACCACGCGTTACCTTGCTGTGCTCGACATCAGTCTCAACGAACAGGCGCTGAAGCAATTCCTGCAGGATCAAAACATCGCGTACAGCGAGGCGCGCGCGCCCTCGATCTCCATCCTTCCGCTGATGATAGACGGCGGGAGCGTGAAGAGCGAAGGCGCTGAAGGGTGGCGGGAGGCATGGGAGGGTCTCGATCTTTCTCATAGCGTTACACCTGCCACGATCCTGAGGCCGAGGCCCGATCTCGATGCGGCAACCCTCAAAGCTGTGCTTGCGGGCGATCCCCCGGCGCTTGCCTCGATGCAGGAGGACTACGGCTATGGGCAGCTTGTCATCGCCGTCGGCCAGATCGATCACGGTCAGTTCGTGACGCGGCTTGCCGGCAGCGACGCGGTCGGCCCGATCACTTTCGAGCAGAGCGATAAGCTTGCGGGCGATGTCATGACCGCCGCGCGCAATGCCGCGGAAATTGCCTTTGGGGTGCTGGAGAACCGTTGGAAGGTGTCGCAAGCAGGCGAAGCGCCGGCGACCGAAGCCAAACGCGACGAAAGGGAGGGGACGGAAGCGGAAGCTGAGGGAAAGCCAAACGAGCCGGCCGAGGTCCCGCGTAACGTGGTCGCGGAAGTCGAGTTCTCGGGCCTGAAGGACTGGCAGGACATCCGCGGCCGGCTTATGAACATCGCCGGAATTCAGGGTTTGGAAGTCAATTCACTGTCGGCGCGGGCCGCCTCCATTACCTTCGATTATGCGGGCTCGCTCGGCAAGTTGCAGACCGAGCTTGGACAAAATGGCTTCGAGCTCGGCGAAAAGGATGGAAACTTCGTGCTCCGTTCCCGTTAGAGCCGTAAGCCCGCTAGGTCACGCCCCTGTCGTCGAATCTGCTAAAATCTGGAGTTGGAGGCCGGCTAGGCGCGAAAGGCGCACAATCGGCCGCCGGGAGGAATGTTTAAGTGAATATCCCCAACAGCCTCACGCTCGTGCGGATCGTGCTCGTTCCGCTGGTGGTATGGCTTATCATCGACCATGAGATGACGGCTGCCTTTCTGCTCTTCCTGCTCGCAGGTTTTTCCGACGCAGCCGACGGCTATATCGCCAAGCGTTACGGCTGGCGAAGCGAGCTCGGCGCCTATCTCGACCCGATCGCCGACAAGGCCCTACTCGTCAGCATCTACGTCACGCTCGGCCTCGCCGGCCATCTACCGGTCTGGCTGGTCATTGCCGTCGTTAGCCGCGACATTCTCATCGTGGGGGCGGTCGTGCTGTCCTGGATGCTGTCGCGGCCGCTCACCATGCATCCGCTGCTTATCAGCAAGGTCAACACGTTCGCCCAGATCGTGCTTGCTGGTCTCGTCCTCGCCGAGCTCGGGCTCGGCCTTGGGCTCGAGCCCGTGGTGAAGGTCTTGATCTGGGTAACGGGCGCGCTCACCATCCTGTCCGCTGCGGCCTATTTCTGGGCGTGGCTCGGGCATATGGCGGCCTACGAGCCGGCGCCCCGTCCGCTTCCTCCGCGCAAGACACCGGCAGTGGGCGTCGAGCAGTCGCAGCGCTCGCAGGTTAGGGCTTCGTGACGCTTACGCAGCTAACGCTCGATCTGCCCCATCGCGCGGCGCTCGGCGCCGAGGATTTCCTTGTCAGTGACTGCAATATTGCCGCAGTGAAGCTGATCGATGCGTGGCCCCGCTGGCCTGCGCCCGTGCAGCTCCTGATCGGCCCGCCGGCGAGCGGCAAAACGCATCTTGTCCGCGTCTGGCAAGTGCGGTCGGGCGCGCAGCTCCTTGATGCAAAGAGACTCGACACCAGTTTCATCGATGAAGTGGGCGACGCGAAGCCGTTTGTCTTCGAGAATCTGGACTGCCGTGATTATGACGAGAGGGCACTGTTCCATTTCCTGAATCTCGCGCGGGAGAAACTGCTCTTCGTATTGCTCACGGCCCGCAGCGCACCGAACCGTTGGGACATCTCATTGCCGGACCTATCGTCGCGGCTCAGTGCCGTTCCGATTGTTGAGATTGGCGCGCCGGACGAGGCACTGCTCAGGATGGTTATGCTCAAGCAGTTCGCCGACCGGCAGCTCAATATCGAGCCGAAGGTCCTGGAATTCCTCACCCTTCATGTGGACAGATCGCTGCAAGCCGCCGCCGCGGCGGTCGCGGCGGTCGATCGCCTGGCGCTAGCCACAGG
Organism: Pseudomonadota bacterium; assembly: GCA_046724315.1. Taxonomy (GTDB): domain Bacteria; phylum Pseudomonadota; class Alphaproteobacteria; order Rhizobiales; family Methyloligellaceae; genus Methyloceanibacter. The sequence continues at coordinate 2,822 of JBKOWI010000035.1, forward strand.
GCGCAAGATCAACCGCCAGCTCATCGTGGAGGCGCTTGCGGGAAGCGCTGCGTCGGACTAGGCGTGTGCTCTTCTCCCATCTCGTAACGCAGATGATACGTATTTTGAGCTATCATTCCCCGATGCAAAACCCGTCAAAGCGGGAGGCGTAATAAACCGCCGGATTTCCAAGAGGTTATAAAATGACTTTGCAGGAGAAGGTTGGGCATCCTAAGCCGAGCCCAGGAGTAGCCGCCTTTGGGCCGAGCCGCTTCTTCAATCGCGAGCTCTCCTGGCTTGATTTCAATCGGAGAGTGCTCGAGGAAGCCGAGAACGAGCGGCATCCGCTGCTCGAGCGGCTGCGCTTCCTCTCGATCTCTGCCTCTAACCTCGATGAATTCTACATGGTGCGGGTGGCTGGTCTTCGGGGCCAGGTGGTCGCCGGCATCGAGACGCCGAGCGTGGACGGACTGACTCCGGCCGAGCAACTCGACCGCATCAACCACGCCGTTGCCGAGCTCACTGCTCAGCAGCAAGAGAATTGGGTGACGCTCGAGGCGCTGCTCGCCGAGGCCGGCATCCATGTCCTTCACGCTGACCAGCTCACCGAGGATGAGCGCAGCTGGCTCGAGGAGCACTTTCTTCACCACATCTTTCCGGTGCTGACGCCGATCGCGGTCGATCCAGCCCACCCGTTTCCATTCATTCCCAATTTCGGCTTCACGCTTGGGCTCGAGCTTGTGCGCGAAGGCTCTTTGCGCGCCATGCATGCTCTCATGCCCATCCCGCCGCAGCTCGCCCGGTTCATCCGTTTGCCGAGCAAGGGCGAGTTCAAGGAGCCGATCCGCTTCATCAGGCTTGAAACTGTGGTCGGAATCTTCGTGTCGCGGCTGTTCCCAGGCTATCGCGTGAGGAGCCAAGGCTCGTTCCGGGTACTGCGCGACAGCGACATCGAGGTGCAGGAGGAGGCCGAGGACCTGGTGCGCCTGTTCGAATCCGCGTTGAAGCGCCGGCGTCGCGGCTCGGTCATCAGGCTCGAGATCGAGGCGTCGATGCCGTCAAGGCTCCAGCGCTTCGTCATGCAGGAGTTGAAAGTGTCGGAGCGCGAGAGCTTCGTGCAGAAAGGCCTGATCGGTCTCGCCGACACCAACCAATTGATCGTGGCCGATCGCCCCGATCTCAAGTTCCAGCCTTTCGTCAGCCGCTTCCCGGAGCGCATCAGAGAGCACCACGGCGATTGCTTTGCTGCGATCCGCAAGAAGGACATCGTGGTGCATCACCCCTACGAGTCCTTCGACGTCGTGCTCCAGTTCCTGAAACAGGCAACGGCAGATCCCGACGTGGTGGCGATCAAGTGGACGCTCTACCGCACGTCGAAGAGCTCGCCGATCATCGAGGCGCTGAAAGATGCCGCCGAAGCGGGCAAGTCAGTCACAGCCGTGGTCGAGCTGAAAGCCCGCTTCGACGAAGAGGCCAACATCAAGTGGGCGCGCGATCTTGAAAGTGCGGGCGTGCAGGTCGTGTATGGCTTCATCGAGCTCAAGACACACGCAAAGCTCAGCCTGATCGTGCGGCGAGAGATGGGCGAGCTCATCACCTATTGCCACGTGGGCACTGGCAATTACCACCCGGTCACCGCCAAGATCTACACCGACCTGTCTTTTTTCACCGCGGACCGCACCATCGGCCAGGATGTCTCGCGCATTTTCAACTATGTGACGGGCTATGCCGAGCCCGCCGAGCTCGAACTCATGGCGGTGTCGCCGGGAGGCATCAGGGCGCGCATCCTCGACCATATCCGCGAGGAGATGTACCACGCCAAAGCCGGCCGACCTGCCGCCATCTGGATGAAGATGAACTCCCTGGTCGACGCCGAGATCATCGACGCGCTGTACGAGGCGAGCCAGGCTGGCGTCGAAATCGATCTCGTCGTGCGCGGCATTTGCTGCTTGCGGCCCGGCGTTCCCGACCTCTCCGAGAACATCCACGTCAAGAGCATCGTCGGGCGGTTTCTCGAGCATTCGCGCATCTATTGCTTCGGCGCCGGTCACGGCCTTCCGAATCGCAAGGCCGTGGTCTATATCAGCTCGGCCGACATGATGCCGCGCAATCTCGACCGCCGGGTCGAGGCTATGGTGCCGATCCTCAATCCAACCGTGCACGAGCAGATCCTCGACCAGATCATGGTAGCCAATCTCAAGGACAATCTGCAGAGCTGGCGGGTGCGGCCCGACGGCAGCTCCGAGCGGCTCCATCCCGGCAAGGATCAGGAGCCATTCAGCGCCCAGGATTATTTCATGACCAATCCAAGCCTGTCCGGCCGCGGCACGTCTCTTACCGAGAACATGCCACCGCGCTTCACCCGGCTGGTCGAATCGACCTGAAGCGCCTCACGCGAGACGCCATGCTTGAAAGCAATGATCTGAGCCCTGTCGCGGTCGTCGACATCGGCTCAAACTCGGTGCGTCTCATCGTCTATGAAGGCGCGGGTCGTGCGCCGGCGCCTCTCTTCAACGAGAAGGTGCTGTGCGGGCTTGGCCGCACGCTGGCCACCACCGGCAGGCTTGCCTCCGATGCGATCGTTCGCGCGCTGGGAGCGCTCCGGCGCTTCCGCGCCCTGATCAAGCAGCTCGGCGTCACGCATGTCGAGGTCATCGCCACTGCGGCGGCGCGCGAGGCGGGCAACGGTCCGGAATTCATCGCCCAGGCCGAGAGGGTACTCGGCTGGCCGATCACGGTCTTGTCGGGCACCAGGGAGGCCGAGCTTGCCGCACTCGGTGTCGTGTCTGGCATCCATGCAGCCGATGGTTTTGCTGGGGACCTTGGCGGCGGCAGCCTCGAACTGATCGACGTGAGAGGCGGACGGCTATCCGATGCCGCAACGCTTCCCCTTGGCGGCTTGCGGCTGATCGATGCCGCCGGCGGCAGTCTCAAGAAGGCGCGCGAGATCGTCGACGAGGAGCTGTCGAAGGTGAGCTGGCTCGAGAAGGGCAGGGGCCGCGACTTCTACGCCATCGGCGGAACGTGGCGGGCGCTTGCGCGGCTGCACATGACGCAGACCAATTATCCTCTGAGCGTGATGCACAACTACCGCATCAACGCCGAGGACGCACTCAGGTTCTCGGCCGTCCTCGATCACCAATCGCAAAGCTCGCTCGCCGGCATTCGCGATATCTCGAGCGCTCGCCGCGAGACCATCCCCTACGGCGCCTTGGTGCTCGAGCGGCTCATCAGGCAGATGAAGCCGCGCGCGGTCGTGGTCTCGGTGTTCGGCATTCGCGAAGGCCTGCTCTACAGCCTGCTGAGCCCCGAGGAGAAGCGCAAGGATGTGTTGATTGCAGCTTGCGACGATATCGCCCGCCGCTGGTCGCGCTCGGTGGACAGCGCCTACGAGCTGTGCTTCTGGACCGACGCTTTGTTCCGGGCGCCCGGTCCGGTGGAGACGCCCGAGCAGAGGCGGCTCCGCCATGCCGCCTGCCTGCTTTCCGATATTGGCTGGCGGGCGCATCCCGATTACCGCGGCATTCAGAGCCTGAACCTCATTGCTCACGGCACGCTTGTCGGCGTCGATCACCCTGGCCGCGCCTTCCTCGCGCTCACCGTCTATTACCGCAACGAAGGACTGGTCAAAGACGAGCTCAGCCAAACGCTGGTCGAACTCGTCGACAAGGACATGCTGAAGCGGGCGCGTATCCTCGGCGCCGCTTTCCGCGCGGCGCATATGGTGTCGGCCGCCATGCCGGGCGTGCTCACCAATACGCCGATCAGCTACGAGGGCAACCGGCTGGTCTGGACGCTGCCCGAACCTTACGCGAATCTCGAAGGGGAACGCGTCGAGCGCCGTTTCAAACAGCTTGCCGAACTGCTCGATCGCGACGCCGAGATCAGAGTCGGCTCGGCGTTCCAGCTCGCCGCGAGCTAGTTTCGACTTGCTGGACCAAGTCTCGCTTCCCAAATCATCGGCTAAATTGCCGTTCCGGCGAGAGCCGGAATGCAGTAACGACTGAACATTGAGCTCACTCCAACTGTAAAATTTGGTAATGGCAGAAGACCTCTATTCCGTCCTTAGCGTGCCGAAGACTGCAAGCGCTGAGGACATCACCAAGGCCTATCGCAAGCTCGCCAAGAAGCTGCACCCCGACCTCAATCCGGGGGACAAGGCGGCCGAGGAGAAGTTCAAGAAGGTTACAGCCGCCTACGACATCCTTGGAGATGCCGAGAAGCGCGGTCGCTACGACCGGGGCGAAATCGATGCCTCCGGCCAGGAAACGCCGCAGCAGCGTTACTACCGCGAATATGCGGGGGGCGAGGACGGCGCGCGTTACCGCTCAACCGCTGGCTTCGAGGATATCGGCGCCTTCAGCGATCTGTTCGGCGACCTGTTCGGCGAACGCGGCGGCATGCGCGGGGGCCGTGGTGCGCGCTTCTCGATGCGTGGGTCCGATGCCCAATATCGCCTGGACGTCGATTTCCTGGATGCCGTGAACGGCACCAAGACGCGCATCACCCTGCCTGACGGGGGCACGCTCGACGTCACCATCCCGCCCGGCGTCGCTGACGGACAGGTCCTGCGGCTAAGGGGCAAGGGCAATCCCGGTATCGGCGAGGGCGAGCCAGGCGACGCGCTGATCGAGATCCATGTCCGGCCGCACCCGGTGTTCAAACGCGAAGGCAACGATATCGTCCTCGAAGTGCCGATCACCTTCGATGAGGCGGTGCTCGGTGGCAAGATCGAGGTGCCGACCATCGGCGGACGCGTGTTCGCCACCGTCCCGCCCGGCTCGAACACGGGCCAGACACTCAGGCTGAAAGGCCGCGGCATCAAGACCAAGGGCAGCGCTGGCGACCAACTGGTGAAGCTCAGTATCATCCTGCCTGATCGGATTGACGACGACCTCAAGCGCTTCGCCGAGACCTGGCGCGAGGCTCACCGTTATGACCCGCGGCGCAAGCTCAAGGAGCAAGCCTGATGCTGAGCGAGCGGGACCTGGTTGCAAGGGTGCAGCGCCTGACGGTCACGCGGTTTCGGGTGTGGATCAAGCAAGGCCTAATCAAGCCGGCAGACCAGACCGCGCAACGCTTCTCTGAAGCCGATCTCGCCCGGGCCACGCTCATCTGCAATCTCGAGGACCAGCTCGGCTTCTCCGAAGAAGACGTGCCGGTGCTGCTCAATCTTATCGATCAGATCCATGGACTCCGCTCCGAGCTGCTATGCCTGCTCGGCGCCCTCGATGACTTGCCGCCCGATGTCCGCGCCACGGTCAAGTTGCGGATTGAAAGCCGTAGAGGCGGGGACGGCGGGCAATGAAATGGGCGGCAGGAGTCCTGCTTTTCCTGATCGGCGTGGCCGTCTTCACCTATCTCAGCATTCGCTATGGGCCCGGACGTCTGCCGGGCGACATCGTGGTCGATCGCGGCAACTTCTATTTCTATGCGCCGTTCACCACGGCGATTATCGTGAGTCTCTTGCTAAGCCTTGCGCTTTGGCTGTTCCGCCGCTGACGCTTGCCCCGAAGCAATTCACTCATGTCCAGGCGAACCGTCGTCGTAAACGACAAGATGCAACGGGGATACCATTACGAGCTCGTTGCGCCTTCTGCGCGGGGTTTCGATCCGGACTTCATTCCCGAGCTGACTCCCGGAGAGATGCTCCGGTTAGGCGTATTCTGCGGCAAGTACATGACCGACACGCGGCGGGAATTTCCAAAAAGCTGGTTCGAGGGCGCAAAACTCGCCAAGCGAGGTCGCGATTGCTCGCTCAACTATTTCGGCGTCGATGCGAGCCAACCACTGTCAGTCTGGCACAAGAAGGGCTGGATTCATCCAGATGACCCGCGAGGCTGGTTCCAGTGGTATTGCCGCTACTATATGGGCCGACGCATGCCCAAGGAGGACCGCCGCCAGATCAAAAGGTGGAAGGCAATGCGGCGGCATGTCGTCCAGATCAAGCGGAATTGCGACCAAGGTGATCTGGGATGCCGGCCGCGCCAGCGCCAGGCGCTGCTTCATTGGGCCTACGATAGCCGGAAGATTTGATTGAGCTTGGCCGGGCGGAGCTGTTCAGTCGGCCTTTGCTTTCGTTGGCTCGACGGCGACTTCGCCGTCCTTGATGGCGAGCGCAAGCTCGCCTCGCTTCAGCGCAAGCGCATCCTCGCCGAACAATTTTCTGCGCCAGCCGCGCAGCACCGGCACATCATCGTCGTCCGAGCGGGCGATTTGCTCGAGCTCATCGCTCGTGGCGATGAGCTTCGGCGCCACGCCGTGCCGGCCAGCCGTCGCCTTCAGTAGTACGCGCAGGAGATCGACCACGGCTTGCGCTTCGGGCGGCATCGGCTCGCCTCGCTCGATCGGCGGTATGGTTTTGGGATCGCGCTCGAGGCCGCGCGCCACGGCCTCGAGCACGGCACGGCCGCGCATCGAGCGTGCAAAGCCGTTGTGCAACGTGCGCAAGGAGCCGAGATCCTCGACGGTGCGCGGGGCCTGGCTCGCAATATCATAAAGCGCCTCGTCCTTGAGAATGCGGGAACGCGGCACGTCTTGCGTCTGCGCCTCGCGCTCGCGCCAGGCGGCAAGCTCCATGAGCACAGCCAGCGACTTCGGAGTCTTGACGCGCATCTTGAGCCGCTTCCATGCCTGCTCAGGGTGAAGCTCGTAAGTCGCGGGGTCGGTCAGCACTGCCATCTCCTCACTGAGCCAGCTTGCCCGCTCGGATTTGTCGAGCTGGGCCCTGAGCTTCGGATAGAGATCGCGAAGGTGGAGGACATCGCCGAGCGCATAAGTGAGCTGGCGCTCGGACAGGGGACGGCGACTCCAATCGGTGAATCGCGATGTCTTATCGAGGTTGCGGTTCAGAAGCCGCTTCACCAGCATCGAGTAGCTAACCGCCTCGCCGAAGCCGCACACCATCGCCGCCACCTGGGTGTCGAAGATCGGATGGGGAATGACGCTCGCTAAATGATGCACAATTTCAATGTCTTGTCGCGCCGAGTGAAAAACCTTTAGCACCTTCTCATTGACCATCAACCCGAACAAAGGCGTGAGGTCGAGGCCTGGCGCGAGGCTGTCGATTAGGACTTCTGTGCCGTTGCCGGCCATCTGGATGAGACATAGCCGCGGCCAGAACGTCTGCTCCCGCATGAACTCGGTGTCGACCGCGACGAATGGCGCCTGGCCGAGTTTGGCACAAGATTCCACGAGCTCATCGTTGCGGGAGATCAGCTTCATGGGGGGCGGGTATAGCCCAAGCGCGCGCGCGAGGCCAAGGGCGCTACGCATGGAAGCTTTGAGTTTCGGGTCTAGTTTGCCCTAAGCGCGCTGCCAATCGTAAGTAGCGTCAACATGATAGGGACGTCGAGCGCGTGCGACCGCGGAACGCGCCAGCACCTTTATCGTGCTCTGTACGCGACGCGACAGAAGCATAGGCCCTACCGGACCATCGTCGCCGACATGACGCCGTTGATTGAAGCCCTCGCTTGTTCCCAATTCACCACGCCGTGGCCTGGAGCCAAGCCGTCCACGAGCGATGAGATAATCGAGCAAAGCGTGATGAGCCCGGCGAAAGCCCAAGCAGCAAGGGGCAGTCGAGTCTTGACCGGGGGCAGGTTTGGAATCCTTGGCATCTTATTTTCCCTCGCTAGTGCCTGCTCCTGAAACGCGGACAGACTCACTTCGTTCCCTCGGCGTCTATTTCGGTTGTGCGTTCTTGCTGCCGGGCAGTTGCGGGGGCGGAGCGATCTCGTCGCGAGGTCCTGCATTAGGGTTGGGGACTTCGGTGTGGATGCCCTCGTCACCCGTCGGTGGCGGCTTAATGACTCCGTCCTCCTGCGCCAGTGGCGGCTGCACATTGTCGTCAGGGCCGGGAGCATCCTTGCCTTGCGGGGCTGTTTGCTCTTGCGTGTCAGTGTCGGCGGCGCGAGCCTGATGTATTCCAAGGCCGAACAGCAACGCTGCGACCGCCGCGGCGCTCATCGCGCCGGTATGGAACTTTGACATGGCGTTTCTCCCAATTGTTGGGGCCGAAGGCGAAACCGATGTGCCAAGCCATCGTTCCAGAGCTGTGACCCTCACGCGCCCCGCCTTGACAGGGACGCCATCCCATGCGCTGTTCCCGCGCACTTGAAACCCTTGCCTCGCAAGCCCCGAGGCTATCCCCACGCCATGCACGAGTATCGCACCCACACCTGCGGAGAACTTCGCAAAGAGGACGTCGGCAAGACCGTCCGCCTGTCCGGCTGGGTACATCGCATTCGCGACCATGGCGGCCTTCTGTTCATCGACCTTCGCGACCATTACGGCATCACGCAGGCTGTAGCCGATCCGAAATCGCCGGCATTTGCACGTGCCGAGACGCTGAAGCCTGAGTGGGTGGTGCGCATCGACGGCGAGGTGGTCGCCCGCTCCCAAGAGACCATCAATCCCAACCTTCCGACCGGAGAAATTGAGGTCAGGATCAAAAGCCTCGACACCTTGTCGGAAGCAAAAGAGCTACCGCTGCCGGTGTTCGGCGAGCCCGACTATCCGGAGGAGACGAGGCTCAAGTACCGCTTCCTCGATCTCAGGCGCGAGAGCCTGCACAAGAACATCATGAAGCGGCAGGCGATCATCTGGTCGCTGCGCAACCGCATGCGCGAGGCGGGCTTCTTCGAATTCCAGACGCCAATCCTCACCGCGTCATCGCCGGAAGGCGCGCGCGACTATCTCGTGCCGTCACGGATCCATCCCGGCAAATTCTACGCGCTGCCGCAGGCGCCGCAGCAGTTCAAGCAGCTCATCATGATTGCGGGCTTCGACCGCTACTTCCAGATCGCACCCTGCTTCCGCGACGAGGACGCGCGCGCCGACCGGTCGCCCGGCGAGTTCTATCAGCTCGATCTTGAGATGAGCTTCGTCACGCAAGAGGACGTGTTCGATGCTGTCGAGCCGATTCTGCGCGGGCTGTTCGAAGAGTTCGGCGGCGGCAAGCCTGTGACGCAGAAATTCGCGCGCATCCCTTACGTCGAAGCGATGCGCAAATACGGGACCGACAAGCCCGATCTGCGCAACCCGATCGAGATGGCCGACGTGACCGAGCATTTCAGGGGCTCTGGCTTCAAAGTGTTCGCCGGCATGCTCGACATGGACGTGAACGCGCAGATCTGGGCGATACCGGCCAAGGGCGGCGGCTCACGCGCGTTCTGCGACCGCATGAACGCCTGGGCGCAATCCGAGGGTCAGCCTGGCCTCGGCTATATCATATTCGATAAGCACATTGAGACGGTGGTCTGGGACAAGCCCGTCGATGCCCTTAGTGGCAAAGTAAAGCCAAGTGCTGCCTATCAGCAACTGGATCCGGTGCGCGCGGTTGGAAAAGGTCCAATCGCCAAGAACCTTGGCGAGGAAAAGTCGGAAGCCATCCGCCAGCAACTGGACCTTAAGGCTGGCGATGCGGTGTTCTTCGTCGCCGGGCTGCCGAAGGAGTTCGCTTCGTTTGCCGGGCAAGCGCGCGTCAAGATTGGCAACGAGCTTGGGCTGACACAGCAGGATCGTTTCGAGTTCTGCTGGGTCGTCGATTTTCCCATGTATGAATGGAACGAGGAGGAG
>JBKOWI010000102.1:0-11271 GCA_046724315.1 Pseudomonadota bacterium
ACACCGCCCCCACCGAACTGAATAGCCCAAATGAAAAAGAGAGTGGAGGTAGCGGCGCTTACCCTAGCCTGCCACTGCCCTCGCTGTCGCATGACACGGATGCGGCCGATCAGTTGGGTTCCAAAAATCTCGATGGGGCTCACACTGGCTCAGCTATCAGCAAGGCTTCGATGCGCTGAGTGCGGCGGCCCGCTTCAGTCGGTCAAGCCGTGCCGCCAGGCTGACGAGCTGGGCACGCCTCAGGGGGCGGACGGCGTGACACCTAGCCTTCCAGCTCAGGTGGTGGTGGGAACGGGCTTTGCCTCTTAGGCTGGAAAGGAGAAATCGGTAAAGGTCTTGCTCCTTCTAAAACCTCAGCAAGCAGGGTCGCGTTCCTACGCTGAAGCATAAAGTCATCTTGCCAAAGGATGGGGACGTAGGCCAAGCGCATGAGTTCGCGCTTATCGAAGGTGTATCCTAGCGATAAGCCCATGGCGTGGAGCAGGTCCGCGTAGAGGTCTTCTCGCTCCTCGAAGTAGCGGTCCTGTTGATCAGGAGTCGGCAACACTGAGCCAAGGTGTCTGACATAGATTCTGTACGCAGCCCGCACAGGTTCGATGTCATAAAATTGCACCTCGATGAGATTGAGCGCGCCCGCGTGGTCCTGATTGGTGCGAGCGCGCCGGGTCTGCATAAGCGTGCGAAAGACACTTAGCTTGCGGTTAAGTCGCTCCCGTTCTTCATCGAGTTTCGAGTGATTTTGACTGCTTTGATGGGTCCATACACGATGGCAATCATCGTAAGCAAGAGAACCCCAAGCGTCAGCCATTCCAATTCATGGCCTTGAAATTCCATCAGAGGCCCCGAAGCTTTTTGAACTGGCGTTCACGGGGCCAGCGGGTGTCTCGATGCGGTGAACGTATCGTTGGCGAAGACGAGAGGCAGTTTCAGTGGCGAGATCAACTCTATGGGTTCGTCTGTCGCGGATAGACCGGTGATCGTCGAACTTCCCACCGGCAAGACATACTTCACGCGCCCAAACACAAATCCGTCGGGCGTGATCTCAAACGTTCCGTCACAGCGCATCCCGGCGATGTCGGTCCCGGCGATCACTCCATCTTTAAAATAGAAGAGACCTAACTAACGAGACGCCCGCGCTCCCCGTGAAGTAAGCGGAGTAGATTCCGTCCACGCTGGGCGGCTGGTTTTCAGGCATGACGGAGAGTCCCCCGGGCCGTTCATCCGTAAACGGCCTGGGAGCGGCTCATCGGCTCCAGCGGCTTTCCGTAAGCGCTTGTGGACCTGCTGTGGACCTGGCACGAAGTCCTTGAGGATGTTTCTTAAAGAAGCCGATAATTATTTGTTTTTTCAGGGAGTTATGGCGCACCCGACAGGATTCGAACCTGTGACCTCTGCCTTCGGAGGGCAACGCTCTATCCAACTGAGCTACGGGTGCTTGTCCGCGCGACCCTAGACCAAACGCGTCAAATCGCGCAACGCCGGCGCAACGGAAACGAAACATCAGAAGCCGAAAACGCGAAATCAATACTCGCCGTTCGGCCTTTATCCTTTGGCGTAAGGGAGCCTGAATTTACCGGAAGGCTGAAAATTCAGCATGGTGCGGCGGATGGGATTCAGGGCACGCGATCTAGACGCCAGATTAGAAGCGCTTCGCACGGGCTTTTTCCGCAGAGACGCGGTCAGGTTCGTGATGGTTGGGTCGCTCGGCTTCACAATCGAGTTCGGCATCCTTGTGGCCTTAGTGCATGGCGCAAACTGGAGTCCATTTCTTGCGCGAGCAGTCGCTATGGCGGCTGCTTTTTTCTGCACCTGGCTGCTGCACCGGTATTGGACCTTCCCAACTGGACGGGTGAGGTCGCCACTTCCGCAATCGCTCCTCTACGGCACCTTTCAGGTGATCAGTCTGTCGGTGAATTACGGGATCTTTTCGGCCCTCGTGCTCGCGGGCGGAGTGTGGCGGAGCTATCCGGTCCTCGCCGCAGCGGTACGATCGCTCAGCCCCGCGGTGATCAGTTACGTTCTCTCCAAATGGGTTGCCTTCGCCAAGCCTCGCAAACTCGCAAAGCTCCCTGAGGGACGCTGATGCGCGCTGATTTGCGCCAAAGCGGTACTTGACGCACTGCAGCATTGGATTAGGTATCAGGCACAAGGAGCTTAGCTTGGATAAGCAGGTAGTTAAGAAGAAGGTGTTGGTAATCGGCGGCGGCTTCGGCGGCGTGTTCGCGGCCAAGGCGCTCGCTAGGCTTGGGCGCGGCAAGCTCGACGTCGAGCTGGTCAACGCCAACAACTACTTCGTCTTCCAGCCCCTGCTCCCCGAAGTAGCCGCATCGTCCATCCATTCCGCAGATGCAGTCGTGCCGCTTCGTCAGCTGTTGCGCAAGATTCAGGTGCGGCAGGCGGAAGTTATGGGGATCGACTTTGCCGAGAAGAAGGTGATCGTCGTCCAGGGCATGCAGCGCATTCCGATCGACCTGCATTACGACGAGTTGGTCATCGCGCTCGGCACTGGAGTGGACCTGAAGCGCTTCCCGGGCCTGCCAGAACACGCGCTTACCATGAAGGATCTGTCCGACGCGCACCGTTTGCGCACTCATATCATCGGCTGCCTGGAGACGGCCGACGTCACGGAAGATCCCGCGGTCAAGCAGCAGCTCCTAACGTTTGTCACCGTCGGCGCGGGCTTCTCGGGTGTGGAGACGGTTGCCGAGGTGCGGGAGCTGGTCCGGCGTGCGCTGAAATACTACACGAACATCAAGCCGGAAGAGGTGCGGTTCTACCTCATCGAGTACGCGAACCGCATCCTTCCCACTTTCCCAGCCGACCTCGCCGAATACGCAACGCGGCGCTTGCAGATCCATGGCATCGAGGTGCTGACCGGCGTGGGCACCAAGTCGGCGACAGGCACAGGCGTTGAGCTCACCGATGGCCGAATCATTCCGACCTCGACCATCGTGGCCACCATCGGGAACGGCCCGCACCCGCTTGTGGCGACTCTCGGCCTCGACATGAAGTGGGGACGCATCAAGACCGACCGCTGCATGCGCGTGCCAGGCCAGAACGGCGTGTGGGCTCTTGGCGATGCGGCGCTCATTCCGCTCGCCGACGACCCTGACGACGATCCAATGCTCTATGCGACGCAGACGGCGCAGTTCGCCGTGCGCGAGGGGCGCCAGCTAGCCGCGAACATCCTTGCCAAGCTCGACGGCAAGGAGCTCAAGCCCTTCGCCTATACCTCGAAGGGTTCGCTCGCTTCTCTCGGCATGAGCAAGGCGGTCGCCGACGTCTACGGTATCAAGTTGTCGGGCACGCTAGCCTGGCTGCTCTGGCGTGGCTTCTATCTCTCGTTCCTGCCCGGTTTTCAGCCAAAACTCAGGGTCGGCCTCAACTGGCTCGTCAACAGCGTGATGCCTCCGAACATCGTGCAGATCCAGTCGACCCCCCCGGGGACACGCTACATCCACTACCGCGAGGGCGACCGTGTGTTCGAGCCTGGCATGATCATCGACGGCTTCTACACCGTGGTCAAAGGCTCCTTCAAACTCACCATCGATAACCCCGAGACCCAGGAGCACTTCGAAAAGCTGTTCGGGCCCGGCGACCATTTCGGTGAGCGCGTGCTGCTCCGCTCCTCGCTTAGGACCGGGCTCGTGGTGGCGCTCGAGGATTCCATCGTGCTGTTCATCGCGCAGAAGGATTTCACCAGGCTCGCCCGCGCCTTCCCGATCCTCGACAGCTATTTCAAGGAATATATCGAGCGGACCTTCGGCGGCCACGACAAGGCCTTCGCGCCGGGCTCCACCAACCAAAAGCCCGAGCTCGAGACTTTGCCTTAGGGCTTCCGTTCCCTCGCTTTTGTCATCGTCCCCGAAAGCGGACATGACAGGATGGGGATAGACGGGCGTCATTAGCTGACGCGCGGTCGGGTAATCCCTATATTCCTTGCATCATGGCCATCACTGAGAGCAAAGCTCCCGCCACCGGGAAAGCGGTCGCGCGCGGCGACCGCGTCTATCTGATCGACGCTTCGGGCTACCTCTTCCGCGCCTATCATGCCCTGCCGCCGCTGACCCGGCCGTCCGATGGGCTGCCGGTCGGCGCGGTGCACGGCTTCTGCGGCATGCTGTGGAAGCTCTTGCGCGAGACCGGCGAACTCGATCCACCCACACATATCGCCGCTGTCTTCGACTATGCCGCCAAGACCTTCAGAAGCGATCTGTTCGACGGCTACAAGGCAAACCGCCAGGCGCCTCCCGACGATCTCGTGCCGCAGTTTCCGCTCGTGCGCGACGCGGTCCGCGCCTTCAATGTCGCCTGCATCGAGCAGGAGGGTTACGAGGCCGACGACATCATCGCCACCTATGCCTGCCAGGCGCTGGATGCCGGCGCCGAGGTGACCATTGTATCCTCCGACAAGGACCTGATGCAGCTCATCAGGCCCGGCATCCGTATGTACGACACCATGAAGAACAAGGTGATCGGAGCGGCGGAGGTCGAGGAGCGCTTCGGCGTGCCGCCAGCAAAGGTCGTCGAAGTGCAGGCGCTGATCGGAGATTCGTCCGACAACGTGCCCGGCGTGCCGGGCATCGGGGTCAAGACGGCGGCGCTTCTTATCAACGAGTTCGGCGACCTCGAGACGCTGCTCGACCGCACTTCCGAGATCAAGCAGGACAAGCGGCGTGAGAATCTCATTCAGTTCGCCGACCAGGCGCGGCTCTCGAAAGCTCTGGTGATCCTCGACTGCCACGCGCCGCTCGAAGTGCCGCTTGCCGAGATTGCCGTCCGCCCGCCTGATGCCGTGGCGCTCACAGCGTTCATGCGAAAGCTCGAATTCACCGCTCTGCTCCGCCGCGTGGCTGAAGGGCTGGGGGCCGAGCTGCCCGAGGGCATGGCCCCTTCGCCCCCGCCGCAGCGACGCAAGAAAGACGATTACGATCACCCTCTGCGCCGCTCGCCGCGGGGAGAGTTTGTCGCGACCAGGACCATGGCCGAACCGGCCAAGAAGGAGGCTGGCTCGCCGGGGCAGATGGCGGTCGAGCGCGCCGGCAAGTTGGAAGCGATCGCGTTCGACCGCTCGAACTATGAGACAGTGACGGATATTGGCCGGCTCGCCGATTTGCTCAGCTCGGCGCGTTATCACGGCCGCTTCGCATTCAGGGTGAAGCTCAACTCGTTTGACCCCATGCAAGGCGAGCTGATCGGTGTGGCGCTCGCCATCACGCCGGGTCATGCGGCTTATGTGCCCGTCGCCCACCGTGCTTCGGACGGCCTCGATCTCGGCGGAGACACGATCAAGCAGATTTCCATGCGCGAGGCGCTCGACCTCCTGAAGCCGATCCTCGAAGACGAGGCCGTGCTCAAGATCGTGCAGAATGCCAAGTTCGACATGGTGGCGCTCGCCCGCTACGGCATCGCACTGACGACCGTCGACGATCCCTGCCTCATGTCTTACGCGCTCGACGCTGGCCGCGCCGAGCATCTGCCAGAGCAGCTGGCGAGTCGGCTGCTCGGCTATACCTGCCTCACCGAGAAGGAGGTGATGGGCTCCGGGCGCAGTGCAGTAGGCCTCGACCGCGTCGACCTCGCCAGAGCCACCGAATATGCCGGCGAGGAGACCAACATCGGTCTCAGGCTTTGGCTGATCCTGAAGCCGCGGCTTGCCGCCGAGGCCGTTACTACCGTCTACGAGACACTCGAGCGGCCGCTCGCTCCAGTGCTCGCCGAGATGCAACGCGCCGGCGTCAAGGTCGAGAAGGCGGCGCTTTCCAGTCTCTCGCTCTCCTTCGCCCAGACCATCGCCAGGCTCGAGGACGAGATCAGGGAGCTTGCCGGCGAGGACTTCAACATCGGCTCGCCGAAGCAGCTCGGCGAGATCCTCTTCGACAAGATGAGCCTTCCCGGCGGGCGGCGCACCAAGACTGGCGCCTGGAGCACCGATGCCGCGGCGCTCGAAGAGCTTGCCGCCGAAGGCCACGAGCTGCCCCGCAAGGTGCTCGACTGGCGGCTCGTCGCCAAACTCAAGAGCACCTACACCGACGCGATCCCGACTTACATCAATCCAGAAACCGGCCGCGTGCACACGACCTATGCGCTTGCCGCGAGCACCACGGGGCGGCTCGCATCGGTCGATCCGAATTTGCAGAACATCCCGGTGCGCACCGCAGAGGGCCGCGCGATCCGCAAGGCCTTCATCGCCGACAAGGGGAAGAAACTGATCTCGGCCGATTACAGCCAGATCGAGCTCCGCGTGCTTGCCCACATGGCCAATGTCGCGGCCTTGCGCCAGGCCTTCGCCGATGGGCTCGACATTCATGCCATGACGGCGAGCGAGATGTTCGGCGTGCCGATCCAAGGCATGGACCCCAATATCCGCCGCAGGGCCAAGGCCATCAATTTCGGCATCGTGTACGGCATCTCGTCGGTCGGCCTTGCTGCCCAGCTCGGCATCGAGCGAAGCGAGGCAGGCGCCTATATCAAGACCTATTTCGAGCGCTTCCCCGGCATCCGCGATTACATGGAGGCGATGAAGGAGACGGCGCGCCGCCACGGCTATGTGAAGACGCTGTTCGGGCGGAAGGTGCACTACCCCGAGATCAACACCAAGAACGCATCGCTTCGCGGCAATTACGAGCGCGCCGCCATCAACGCGCCGATCCAGGGCACCTCGGCAGACATCATCCGCCGCGCCATGATCAGGATGGCCCCTGCACTGGCGGAGGCGGGGCTATCGGCGCGCATGCTGATGCAGGTGCATGACGAGCTCGTGTTCGAGGCGCCCGAGGATGAGGTCGAGAAGACCATGGAGCTGGCGCAAGCGGTCATGGAGAAGGCGCCGGAACCAGCTTTGAAACTCAAGGTGCCGCTCAAGGTCGATGCGCGCGCCGCCGATAACTGGGAAGCCGCGCATTAGCCCGCCGTGTGAGGAACGACCATCGTTCCTTACCGGTTTTATCAGCTAGGCAACCCCACTCTGGAGGCAAGCCATGGGCAAGTGCGCGCAATGCGGCAATGACTACGACAAGAGCTTCGAGGTGAAGATGGGCGGCCGCACTCTGGTCTTCGATTCATTCGAATGCGCGATTCAGGCGCTAGCACCAGTCTGCCCGCATTGCGGCGTGCGCATCGTCGGCCACGGCGTGCAGCACGGCGACGCCATCTATTGCTGCGTCCATTGCGCCAAGCATGAAGGCGTCAAAGGTCTGCGCGACCGCGACTGACCCAACTCAACGCTTCTTGGGGCGGACCACGGCGATGATATTGGTCTGTACCACGCCGTCGACCTTGGCGATCTTATTCAGGATCGCCTTATCGCCGTCGGTCGAGTCGTTGCAATCGAGCTGCGCCACCAGCTTCTCGTCGGACAGAACGACGACATTAGCGAATTTGCAGTTGTCGAGCGCGAGGGCCTTCAGCGAGTCCACGGTCGTCACGGCGTTTGCGGTGTGCAGCATGATGAAGAGATAGATATTCACCATCGTTCGTTCCTCCCGGAAGCCTTATGTTGGTGCGAGGGACAATGAACTCGGAAGGTCCTAGAGGAGGTCCAATGCGTCTCGTACTGCTTAGCATGCTTTCGGCAGCGATTTCCTTTGTCGCCACGCAGGCGCTCGCGCTGCCGGCGCCGATGTCCGACGATGAGCTTCTTGCCAAAAGCGACCTTGTCGCGCTCATCCGCGTGCTCTCGGTGACGTGCACCGGCGTCGCGAAAGACGAGCGCACTGGCGAGGCCCTGCCGGGTTACAAAGCGAATGCCGAGGTGATGGAGGTCATCAAAGGCGACGTAGCCAAAGGCGATGATGTCAGCATCACCTTCCACGCAGTTCCGACCCACATACTCGGGCCATGGACCGTCTATTATTATCCGGGCGAGATGGTGTTTACCCATCTCGTCAAGGACGGCGATGGCTACACCACGACCTGGTGGAACGGACGCGGCAAGCTCGTCAACAAGGCTGTCATCACCGATCTGCCGACCAAGGCCGGCGAGGCAGTCGAGGTCCCGCGCCGCACCAGCCACCCTGGCAATTGACGATGTTCCGGCAAGCTGCCAAGGAAGTCCTATGAACAGACCCTTCAAGCTGCTCGGTCTTGCACTTCTCGCGAGCGGCATTGCCACCGCGGCGCTCGCCGTGCCTGCGCCGTTGTCCGAGCAGGAGCTGACGGACAAGAGCGACCTCGTGGCCCTGGTCCGGGTGCTGTCGGTGACCTGCACGACCATCACCAAGGATGCGCAGACCGGTGAAGATCTTCCCGGCTATCTCGCCAAGCTCGAGGTGAAGGAAGTCAAGAAAGGCGACGTCAAGCCCGGCGAGTCGGTGCTGGTCACCTGGCGCGCGGTGCCGAAGAGCATCGATGGCCCGTGGACCGTCTACTACTACCCCGGCGAGGTGGTGTGGACTCATCTCACTAAGCGGAGCAACGGCGCGACCTACGCGTCAACCTGGCTGAATGCCAAGAGCGAGATCGTGACGAGCCCCGACTCTAAGGAGCTGCCGACCGAGCCAGGCGAGACGGTGACGCCGCCTCTGCAGCAAAAGCCGCAAACGCCACTATAAGATCAGGCGGCCGCCGATGAAGCGGTGATACCGTCAAGCCAGTCGTTGAACAGGCGGTGGCCTGCTTGATTGGCGGCGGGCGCGAAGCGCGCGGCGTCTGCGCGCATTTTGGCAAGATCAGCCTTGGAATTGGCAAGCTCGAGCGTGTGGCCGATCAGCCAGCGCTCCATATCCCTCTGCGGCAACTCCACGTGGAATTGCAGCGCGAGCACTTTGGGACCGTAGGCGAAGGCCTGGTTCGGCGTGATCTTGGTCGAGGCTAGTCGCGTCGTGCCAAGCGGCAGGTCGAACGTGTCGCCATGCCAATTCAGCACTCTGACGCCCTCGATGGCGCCGAGCGGTGACGCCCTGCCCTCCTTGGTTAGCGTCATCTCGTCCCAGCCGAGCTCCTTTTGAAGGTTCGGATAGACGCGGGCGCCGAACACGGCAGCGAGCGCCTGAGAGCCAAGACAGATACCGATCGTCGGCACACCCTTCTTCACCGCCGTCTCGATCGTTGCGAGCTCCTGCTTCAGGAATGGGTAGCGGTCGACCTCGTAGATGCCGATCGGTCCTCCAAGCACGACGAGCAGGTCGGCGGACTTTGCCGGACTGAGATCGTCAACGCCAGCTTCGAGGTAGTTGAGCGCGAAGCCACGGTGCTCGAGCACGCCTGCAAGGGTGCCGGCATCCTCAAACGCGATGTGACGAATGGCGACGGCGTTTTTCATGATGCGTCCCTCAGAGGCTCCCCGCAGTACCGCATTTTGTGCCTGCAGGTTGAATTCTATTTGACGATTAGCGACGTCTAATCGACAGTTTGCGACATAGGGATTGGCGTGCCTACACGGCTATTGCCACCCCCTGACGGCGTGGATCGCCCGCGCCATCCATGCCTCCCTTGGGATCTCGTCGCGCGGCATGCACGCCGCCGAAGAACAGGTTGCGCGCGGGCCAAGCGTGGGCTTTTTCGCCAAGCGCAAGCAGATCCGCTTGCATCGTCTCGGGCAGGCCCGGCTCGAAGCTCGTCTTGCCGTCACGCTCGACATGAAGGCGCGGCGCTTCCACAGCGTCTTCCAGACTCATGCGGTGATCGAGCAGGTTGACCGCGACCTGAAGGATCGCCGTCCTGATGCGGTTCGAGCCGCCGGTGCCGAGCGCCGTCACCGCTCCGTCAGGCTCGAGAATGACGGTGGGTGCCATCATCGAGGAGAGCCGTGTCCCTTCGCGCCAGCCATCGAGGCCGCCCGCCGATAAGTCCTCCTCGCCCAGCATGTTGTTCAGCATGAAGCCGAAATTGCCGACGATGTAGCCGTTGCCCTCGCCGTTGGAGAGGCTGACCGCGGCGGCATTTCCTTCTTCGTCGATGACGCTCACATGAGTCGTGCCGCGATAAGCTTGAGGATGGCGCTGCGCCTCGCGCAGCTCCCGCGCCAGCACCCCGCCGGCTAGTCTTGAGGCGAGACTTTCGCCGTGCATCATCCGCGCTTCGTTGGTCGCTTCCATGGCGCGCTTGAGCGCAAGCGCATCAACCTTGCCGCCCGCCTCTTGGAGCGCCTCAATGTAGGCGAGGCCGAACGCGATCAGCGGTCCGCTTGCCGCTGGCGGCGGATTGAGCGCCACAGTCGCGCCCCTGTGACGCCAATAAAGCGGCTCACGCAGCTCGACATGGTACTGCTTGAGATCGTCATAGGTGAGATGGCCATCAAGCGAGAGCGATTGCTCCACGATCGCTTCGCCCACGTCGCCATCAACGAACAGGCGTGCGCCATCCTCGGCGAGCCATTCGAGCGTCTCCGCAAGCCCCTCGTTGCGAAACGTTTCGCCGGCTTTCATCAGCTTGCCGCCAGGCGCGAAGATCTTGGCGACGTCGGAGCTTGCCGTGAGGATCGGCGCGATAACGGTGAAGAGGTAGGCCTGGAACTCGGTGAGCGCAAAACCGGTGCGTGCGGCGCGCACGGCCGGTTCGACCAGCCTTCGCATGGGCAGCGTGCACAGCGCCTCGTGCCACAGGAAAATCCCTGGTACCGCTCCGGGCGTGGCGCTTGAGCCGACACCGATATGGAACTCCTGTTTAGCCGGGCCGAAATCGGCATAGACAGGAAAGAACTCGATCTCGTTCATCGGCCGGCGCTTCAGCGGCGTCTCGGTGAAGAAATCGAACAAGCGCACGGAGTCGCTGTTCTCGCGGCGGCCCATGAGAAAGCCGCCTCCGCCTGGCGATGAAAAGACTGCCTCGGCGACGAAGGTCATGAAGATGGCCGCAAGCGCAGCGTCGAAGGCGTTGCCGCCGTCTTCCAGGATTTCCGAGGCGGCGCGCGCGGTCAGCTCATGCCCCGCGGCAACCACGCCCTTGGTCTTGCTCATGGAATTTGCCTAGGGCGAAGCCCGCGCCGCGGCAAGAGAGTTGCTGGCTCTCACACCGCTTGTCATCGCCCGGCTTGACCGGGCAATCCAGTAACCCCTGCACTAGCTAGAGAATGAAGGCCGGGGTTGCTGGATTCCCGGTTTCGCGGGAACGACCAGTTGAACTGAGCACACGTTCGGTCAGCCGAGACGCTTTTCGAGCGCCGAGAGCTCATCGCTCAGAGCCTTCGGAAGCTTTGCGCCGAAGATCGCGAAATGCTCCTTGATGAGCGGAAGCTCTGCCTTCCAGCCCTCGTTGTCGACGCTCGTCATCTCCTTCATGTCGCCCGGATCGACTTTCACGCCCTTCACATCGATGGCGCCTTCCGCTGGC
>JBKOWI010000080.1:0-3987 GCA_046724315.1 Pseudomonadota bacterium
GGTGGCGAACGGCGGCGACCTCGAAGCGCGCGCGCATATGATGAGCGCGGCGGCAATGGGGGCCGCGGCCTTCCAGAAGGGCCTCGGCGCGATCCACGCCCTGTCTCATCCGGTGGGCGCGCTCTACAACACCCATCACGGTACGACCAATGGCGTGTTCATGCCGTATGTGCTCGTTTTCAACCGCGCGGCGATCGAGCCCAAGATTGCGCGGCTCGCAGGTTTCCTCGGCATCGAGGGTGGTCTCGACGGATTCCTCGAGGCGGTGCTCGACCTGCGCAAGCAGACTGGCGTGCCGCACGACCTTGGCGGGCTCGGCGTGGACGGCAGCAAGGTAGAGACGATCGTCGAAATGTCTCTTGTCGATCCCACTGCTGGCGGTAATCCAGTCCCCCTTACTAAAGAGGGAAGCCGGAGGATCTTTGAAGCGGCGCTGGCGGGCGACGTCGCAGCGGCCGCCTAAGCCGCCAATTGGATTTTGGCTGGGGACCTGAAAGTAGGTACGGGCAAATCGCAGAGTCCGCCGCCGAGAAACAGGTGATGCCAAAGCTGGGTGGCCATGACGCCGGTGAGCCCGAGGCTCTTGAACGTGCCCAACTTCTCGCCGCGCCCGAACACCTCATAGTCCTTGCGCACCGTGGCCACATCGAAATAGCCGGTCTTTGCCAGCGCCTCCTCGCTCATTAATTCCCGGACGAAGGCCGGCGGGCTCGTGAAGAAGCTCTCGGCGAGCGGGAGACGAAACATCGATTTGCGACGCGCCGCTATTTCGGGTGGAAGCATGCGGGCCGCCGCTTGGCGCAAGAGATATTTCTCCTTCGTCCCGCGCCTAAGCTTCCATCTCGGGTGCAGCCTTGCAGCGAAGGCGATCACCTCCTCGTCGAGGAATGGGTAGCGCGCTTCCACGCTGTTCGCCATGGCGACGCGATCGCCCTTATGGCTCAGCAGCATACCTGCAAGCAGGACCTTGTAGCCAAAATAAAGCGAGCGGTTCAGCGGATGCCAGCGGCGCATCCGCTCTGGATCAAAGTGAAGATCCTCATAAGCGACGAACGGTCCGAGCCGGTCGCGGAAGTCGGCGTTGTAGTAGCGGTGCCGGGAGCCTGCCACAAAATTGTAGAGGATCGACTGAGCATGCGGCCCGCCGATCATGTCGTCGATGCGCCGCATCTCGGAGAGATGGACGTGCGGTGTCGTGGCCTTGCGCACGGCGCGGCTCAGGACCGTGCTCAGATGGAAAGATCCCACGTCGAACATCCGGCCAAGCTCTCGCCACTTGAACCAGAGATAGCCGGCGAAAGCCTCATCGGCTCCTTCGCCGGTGATCACGACCTTGTTGCCCTGCTTATGAACCTCGCGCGACAGCGAAAGGAGCGCGGCACAAGAGGTGTCGAGCACGGGGCTCTCGGCGGCCTCGATCAATTTCGCATAATTTGCGGCGATCACCCCGGCGCTTGCGTCGAGGATGGTTTGACTACTGCCGATCTGATGAGCTGTCGCCGCGGCTCCTTGGGTCTCATCAAAGACCGATTGCGGCGCGCTGACGGTGAAGCTCGGAACCGGTGCTCCTCGGATGGAGGATGCCATGGCGAGGATGTAGGCAGAATCCACCCCGCCGCTGAGATAGCTCACCACCGGCACATCGGCGCGCAGCCTGATCTCGACGGCACGACGAAAGGTCGCCTCGAACTCCTCGATAAGTGTCGCAGCGTCGGAATCGTGCTCCTGGCCCCAGTCCGGAAAATCGAGATCCCAATAACAGCGCTCGTCGATCGACGCGGGCGCGCCATCACTGCGGAAGGTGATGCGCAAGTAATGACCAGGCGCGACCGATTGGATGCCTGCGAACATCGTCCGGCGCGTGCCCATGGCGAAGAAGGTGAAGATATGATCGAGGCCTCGCGGATCGAGAGCAGGGGCCACGGCGTGTGAAGCAAGCAGCGCCTTGATTTCCGATCCGAAATAAAGCCAGTCGCCCTGCCTCGACCAATGCAAGGGGCATATGCCGACGCGGTCGCGCGCGAGCAGCACCTTGCGTTGCTGGATATCAACCAGCACGAAGGCAAACTGGCCCTTCAGATGATGAAACAGATCCTCGCCGTGCTCCTCATAGAGATGGATGATGATCTCGGTGTCGGAGCACGTGCGGAACACATGGCCTTTAGCCTCGAGACGTGCCTTTAGTTCGGGATAGTCGAAGAATTCACCATTGCCGATCACACCGACCGTGCCTGTCTCATTGAAGATCGGCTGACGACCGTTGGTCACGCCGACGATTGCCAACCGCCGATTGCCCATGCCGAAGCCGGGCGCGAACATGAACCCATCATCGTCAGGGCCGCGATGACGCAGGGCCGACGCCATGTGGCGCACCACGAGGTTATCGGGCTCACGGCTGCCCGTTAGATCTATCGCGCCCGCTATCCCGCACATGGTTGTCTGCCCGTTTTTGTGGATGAGATCAGCTCCGCAATATCGCACGAAGCTGGTCGCGATATGTTCAGACCATGGCAGAGCTTCAACAGAATCTTCAATGCCAAATATCCCCTTGCGTGCTAAACATAGCTGTCGCGGATTTAACTTAGGGGTGTTCAAATGAGATGGGTAGCATTCCTCTGTTTCCTTTCCTTCAGCACCTCGGCATTGGCACTTGAAGACTGCAATGCGAAGTTTCCAAAAATGAGCCAATTAGAAGAGCGACTAAAATGCTTGCAATCGAACAATAACGATCTCCAAAGCCAGATAGACGCCATAAAACCGCAAAGTGGAGGGTCGAGCTTTAAACAGGCAATCGCCAAACCCGAGGCTAAGCCTAGTAAAGCTTACGGGAACGCACCGCAGCCGTTAACCCGCGCGGACTGCAGGAAGGCCGGTCTGCAATGGAACAACAATGCCAATGTATGCGGCGGCAAACAGGCAACTGCTAAATCGGTGGCCAAGCCGAGCAAATTTCACGCGATTGCAGCGCAGCCTTTAACCCGCGCGGACTGCAAGAAAGCGGGTCTGCAATGGAATAACAACGCCAACGTGTGCGGCCGGTAGACGATAGCTGGCGGTGGAGACAGTCATCGGCGAACCTGTCTCCGCCTTGTCTTTCCCTGTTTGGCGGGAAAATACAGGGAAATTTTGGCCCTGGAGGCCAAGGTCCGCGATTCCGGCCTCGCCTTTGCGATGGAAATTCAATGGATTGCCTGTGAATTCCCTGGAGACCAAAACAGGGAATTCCCCGCCCGAACAGGCTAATGAAATCCATCTAACAGGGAATGGCCGAAGCATGTGTAGCGAGAGTTTTGACCACGCTTTCGCGAGGTGCTCGGACTGTCGCTGAGGAAGCGCCGGGTCTGGTACCGGATTGACAATCCACGTGGACGGTTTCCCGTCGGCTAGGGCGTGTACTCATAAACCGAGATTGAGAAGCAGCAGTTGGTCGACGTCTGCTTTGCCCCCAGAAGCGGACATTCGCCAGCATGAATAGCACGTCCACTAAGTGCCAATAGCAGACATTTGAAGGCGGCGTCGGGATGTCTGCTAAGGTGCCAATAGCGGACATCAACGGGCGGATCACTGATGTCTACTTCGACTTGAGGCGGTGGGGAGCCATTTATGAAACTAAAGCTGGTTGCCGCCGTTTCCGCTCTTGCAATACCGGCGCTTGCTCACGCGGAACAGAGTGGTCCGCAGCCAGCCGTACCGAAGCCAACAAAAGCGGATGCTCAAGTCGTCCAGATAATCACCAGCGATAAAGTCGCTCAGAATTCTGCCGCCGATGCCGATATTGATGAAGACTTCAGCATCATTGCGGGGCTGTCTGGAGGACCAACCAGTTATCTCGATGGCATCAAAAAAATGCCTTGGGTGCTCAAACTGCTTGATCAATGTGGTCTGGACGAGCAGCACATCAGGGGGTCGGCGACGAGCGCAATCATGCGAACGAAGCTCGGATTTGTGAGTGAAAGTGATGAAAATGTAGACGTACTTGAGCAACCA
>JBKOWI010000138.1:0-4662 GCA_046724315.1 Pseudomonadota bacterium
GCCCGCAACGCGCTCGATTGCGCCTTGTGGGACATCGAGGCCAAGCGATGCGGCCGGAGAGCTGCAGAGCTTGCCGGGCTCCCTCCCCTTGGCCCCGTGCAAACCGCTTTCACCATCTCGCTCGCGGCGCCTGAGATCATGACGGAGCGGGCGCGCAAGGCGAGCACTTATCCTCTCCTCAAGCTCAAGCTAGGCGGCGAGGGCGACGAGGCACGGCTCGTGGCTGTGCGTGACGCGGTTCCTCACGCGCGCCTCATCGTCGATGCGAACGAGGCTTGGCAACCGCATGATCTCGAATCGCTTCTTGCCGCAGCGTCGGCTGCGGGCGTGGAGCTGGTCGAACAGCCGCTCCCGGCCGACGCTGACGAGCTGCTGGCGCATATCGAGCGGCAGGTCCCGGTTTGTGCCGACGAGTCGGCTCACGACAACGCGTCTCTCGGACTGCTCACTGGCCGCTATGACGCAGTGAACATCAAGCTCGACAAGACCGGCGGATTGACCGAGGCGCTGCTCGTCGCAAGCCACGCCCGTACCCTTGGGCTTAAAGTGATGGTGGGAAGCATGGTTGCGACTTCGCTGGCCATGGCCCCTGCCCTACTCGTGGCGCAGGACGCGGAGTGGGTTGATCTCGACGGACCTTTGCTGCTCGCCCGCGACCGCGTTCCCGGGCTTGCCTATGAGGGTGGAATAATTGCTCCGCCGCGGCCGGAGCTGTGGGGCTGATGCCCCGCCGCGACGAGGCCGCCATGCCAGCGGTGCATGAACAAAAAAGCACTACAAGCTCCCAAAAGGGCTAGCAGCGCCATGGCCGCATAGGCTTCGCCAGCGAACATGCGGTAGAGCGGGCCTGAGGCGATGGTCACCGCGCCGAGCACGAGGCCGGCGACGAAGGCGGCGTAAAGCCCTTGGGCCGTGGCGGCGCGATCCTCTGGCACGGCGTGGGTGAGGAAATGGATGGCGGCGATATGGGCCGCGCCGAAGCTCATGGCGTGCAGCGTCTGCAGCAGGGCCGTCGCCCAGAGCGGCGGATCGATGGCCATGAAGCCCCAGCGGAACACGGCGGCAATCCCTGCGAACATGAGCAGCCTCGCCGTGCCACAAAGCGCGATGATCCGGCCCGATACGGCAAACAGCGCGACTTCGGTGAGGACGCCGACAGACCACAGCACGCCAATCATGCCATCGGAGATGCCTTGCGCCCGCCAATTGAGGCTGCCGAAGCTGTAGTAAACGGCGTGGCTCGACTGGATCAGGCTCGCTGCGAGCAGAAACAGCAGAAATAGCGGCGCGCGGAGAAGCTTGAAGGCGTCGGAAAGGCTTAAGCGCCGGAGCGCTGACGGGATGTGCGACGCCCGGGCGAGCGCCTGCGGCACGAGATGGGCGCCGACCACCATCAGTGCGGCGCCGCCTATGAGCAGCGGCAGCACGGCTTGCGAGCCGAGCCTGCCGATGATGAGGCCCGAGCCGAGGCTCGCCACAATGAAACTCAGCGAGCCCCACAGCCTCACTTTGCCGTAGTCGAGGGCCCCTCTCCTGATGCCGCTCACCGCCACGGTCTCGACCAGCGGCAGGATCGTGGACCAGCTCGCGGCAAGCAGCAGGCTTGCGGCGAGCATCTGCCAGAACCCGTCGGACGCCCACAGCAGCACGAACGAAGCCAGCGAGGACCAGGCCAGCGCGATCAGGATCGGGCGGCGGCCTCCTGCCCGGTCGGCGGCGAAGCTGATGGCCGGCGTGAACACGATGCGGGCGAAGGGCGCGGTGGCGAGCAGGATGGAGATCTGGTCGGCGTTGAGGTCGCGCCAGTGCAGCCAAACCGGCAAATAAGGCAGGTAGCAGCCGCCAACCAGGAACACCGCGGCATAAAGGAAACCGAGCAGCCAGGCTGGCGGCCGAGGAGCGACGCGTGCTTCAACCTGTTCGGCCACAGGCTGTGACAAATGCCTATTCCTTCAGCTTAACACTGCCGCCCCGACCCCGAATCGCGGTAAAATTGCGATTATGGGGGAACGTGTCCCAGACGGCACAACTCCGCCGCAATCGGGGCGCTCGGGCGAATCGGCGCTGGAGGACTATGCTGCGCTCGAAACAGTGCTGAGCGCGACTCCGCGAGGCCGCTGGTTCCTCTCTGAATATGCTCGCCAAAATCGCAGGGTTGAGACCGCGATGCTGCTGGGAGCAATGAGCAAGCTCGAAGCGGTAGTGCTCGAGGAGCAGGGTCGCTTCGCATTTCAATGCATGCTCTCAGAGCTCGCCGAGATCGGCGATACGATCGCGCGGATGCGAGGTGAGATCGCTCAAGGTGACGAGACGGTCGTGCCTAAAATGACCGAAACGCTTCGCTCGATCGAGCAGCGCATCACCACGCTGATCGAGGTCTGGACAGCTAGCGAGACCGAAGCGAAGACCGACGGTCCTGATCCGTCCCAGCGCGCTTCAAACGAAACGACAACCGCCGCAAATTTGCTCTGCTGACAAGCTTGACGCTCAGCCCAAGCCAAGTTTATTGATCAGCGAGATCAAGCAGTTACACCGGCAAGCCGAAGTTTTTAAGTCCGGCTCTTGAAACCAAACAGGTCCCTAACCATTTTTGGGAAGACGCGAGTTCCCCCAAAGCGTCCCCCAAACTGACGCATGAGAGTGAAACGGCCCGGTTCCCCCCCAACCGGGCCGTTTTCTTTTGCCTTCTGCGCTCTCTCCGCTGTTTCATTTGTTCGTTGCGTTTGTGCCGCCAGCGGCGAAATCGCGCCTGCCTTTCGGGCAGGCCCATGTTGTGGGCAACGAGCACGTTCTCGATGAACTGCCGCGCTGAATTTTCCCAGCTATAAAGCAGCGCGTGCTGCCGCGCCGCTTCGCGATCGAGGTCGAGCGCGCGCAAGGACGCTTCGCGCAAATTGGAGCTGAGCACGCCTGCGCGCGGATCGGTCAGCACATCTTTCGGTCCGCTTACCGGGTAGGCGGCTACGGGCACGCCGGAGGCGAGCGCCTCGAGCAGAACGAGGCCGAACGTATCGGTGAGGCTCGGGAATACGAACACGTCGGCAGACGCGTAAGCTTGAGCGAGCTCCTCGCCGTGCTTCGGACCGGTGAACAGCGCGTCGGGATAAGCCTTGGCAAGCTCTGTGGTTTGCGGTCCTCCGCCGACCAGCACCTTCCGTCCGGGAAGGTCGAGGTCGAGAAAGGCCTTGATGTTCTTCTCAACGGCGATGCGGCCGACATAGAGGAAGACCGGCTTCGGGCCATAGAGGCGCACCGGCCGCGGCCGGAACAGATCGACGTCGACACCGCGCGACCACGGCATCAGGCGCTCGAAGCCACGGGCCTTGAGCTCGGCCGTCATCGATGGCGTGGCGACGAAAGTGCCGGCGGCGCCGTTGTGAAACCGCCGCTGCAACGCGTAGCACCAGTCCTCGGGCACCGGCAGGCGCGCCGAGACGTATTCGGGAAAGCGAGTGTGATAGCTCGTGGTAAAGGGGTGCTTGGTCTTGCGGCAATAGCGCCTTGTCATGAATCCGATGGGTCCCTCCGTGGCGATGTGGATGAAGTCAGGGCGCAGCTCCTCGATGTGGCGCGCGATCGCTCTTGGGCCAGCAAGCGCCAATCTGATCTCGGGATAGGTCGGACAAGGGAGCGTGCGGAACAGCGGAGGCGCGAGGAAGCTGACCTCGAAGCCAAGCTCAGGCGCTTCCTGAGCGAGCCGCTCATAGGTGCGCACCACCCCATTGACCTGGGGATGCCAGGCATCGGTCGCGACCAGCACCCGCATCAGGCGGCAGCCTCGAGCTCCTCGACAAGGGTTTCCGGCGTACTCATGCCTTGTGGCGGGTGCGTCCAGCGGATGATCTCGAAAATCCCCTCCTGGGTCTCGGCCACCGCCGTGCAGCTTTCGACCCAGTCTCCGGTATTGATGTAGATGATGTCGCCCACCTGACGCATGGCGGCGTGGTGGATGTGGCCGCAGATTACCCCTTGTGCGCCGTGGCGGCGCGCCTCCTGCGACAGGGCCAGCTCGAACTCGCCGATATAGTTCACTGCGCGCTTGACCTTGTGCTTGAGATAGGCAGAGAGCGACCAGTAGGGCATGCCGAACCAGCGGCGCAGCACATTGAAATGCGTGTTCGCCCACAGCGCGAGCTCGTAGCTCCAGTCGCCGAGGAGCGCGAGCCATTTGGCGTAGCGCACCACGACGTCGAAGTCGTCCCCGTGCATGACGAGATAACGCCGGCCGTCGGCGCCGACGTGCATCGTGTTGCGCTCAATGGCGATGCCGCCGAACCGCACCCCGCAATAGTCGCGCAACGCCTCGTCGTGATTGCCGGGAATGAGCACCAGCTCGGTGCCCTTGCGCGCCTTGCGCAGTAGCTTCTGCAGCACATCGTTGTGGGATTGCGGCCAGTAGATTCCGCGCCTGATGCGCCAGAAGTCGACGATGTCCCCGATGAGATAGATGCGGTCGGCGTCGTGGCAGCGAAGGAAATCGAGGAAAGTTTCGGCCTGACAGGCCTTGGTGCCTAAATGCAAATCCGAGATGAACAATGCGCGGTAACGCCTCACCCCTGGATCATGCTGCACGTCGTCGTCTCGCGTTTTCAACACGATGCGCCGGGACTTAAAGTGATTTTGTATCAGGCTTGTGACATCTCGCGCGTGCGATGGGAGCGG
>JBKOWI010000123.1:0-2171 GCA_046724315.1 Pseudomonadota bacterium
GACCAGCGCTTCCGAAGAACTTCAGTACGCTTCGGGAAATCTCAGACGTGAAACGGGCTGGTGGGGTGCCTTCGTCATCGGCCTGGCCGGAACGATCCTAGTCACCGGTATCGCGCCGGTGATGGTGACCCAGCTGGGCGCCTCCGGCATACCCGTTACCGTCTTCATCACGTTGACCGGTTGGCTACTTTGTCTGTTCCTTGCGGAGCTTGCCGCCATGATGCCGGAGCGTACTGGCGGGTCGCCCTCGTATGCCTATCCAGCTTTCAAAGACCGCTGGCCAAAACTCGCCAAGCACATCAACGGCTTTACCGCCTGGGCCTATTGGCTCGGATGGTTCCCTGTGGCGCCGCTCAATATGATCCTGGCATCGTTCTATCTGGCAGATCGCTTCCACCTCAACACCACCGCCGGTTTCACGCCAATCCACACCTTCATTGCCTGGTCGACGCTCATCATCTCGATCCTCGGCATATTGCTTTTCTTCATCCCGGCCTATCGCGGCATCAGAGTCGGTGCCACCTTTGCGACCATTCTGGCATTGCTGTCGATGATCCCACTGACTTTCATTGCAATTGCTTGGATCTTTAATCCGAGTGTAGTGCACCTGGCCGAGCTCTCCGGGTTTCCACGCCTCGACGGGTCGAGCTTCTTTGCTGATATGGGCGGATTCAGCTGGTGGCAGGTTTATGTCGCCTATGGCTTCCTGTTGACATGGAACGTGATCGCTATGGAGGCGGCTGCCTGCTACATCGGCGAATGCGCCAATCCGGATCATGACGCTAGGATCGCGATGAATCTCGAAGGCGGTTATGGGGTGTTCATTTACACCTTGATCCCTATCGCCTTCATCGTCGTTCTTGGGGCCAAGGCGCTTGCTGATCCCTCACTCGCCGACCCGAAGACGATCTTCGTGACCTTCGCCGGCAAGGTGTTCCCCGGCATTGGAGGCGAGGTCCTCAATTGGATCATTGCCTTCATGCTGATTATTGCGCTGGCGCTCTCGGCGCTCAACGCCATCATGGGGTCGGGTCGAGCCATCTATCAGATGGCGATCGACGGCGAATTCCCGACCTGGTTCACAAAGGTCAACGAGCATGGCGTGCCCGCGCGAGCCATGGCCTTCAACGTCGTCGCATCCCTCATTGTCGTTTTGATGGGCGGCGCGGTGGAGATCTACAGCTTCTCCAATGTCGGCTACACGGTGTCGTTCCTGCCGGTGCTGATCGGTTATTTCCTGTTGCGCCAGGACAAGCCTGATCTGCGGCGGCCCTTCAAACTTCCGGAGTTCATGAAATACGGGGCGCTGCTATTGGCGCTGGTCTACTTCATCTTTTGGCTGTTCGGTGGCATCTGGTACTCGAAGCTGGGCAATGTTCAGATCTACTACTACCTCGGGTGGGCGACGCTGCTCGCCTATCTTCCGTTCTATTGGTACCGCCGCTACGTCGAGGACAAGCGCAGTCCTGCCGCCGCAACCAGGAGCAAACCGGCCTGATTGAACGACAACGCGGGCGCCTAAGATCGGCGGTCGGTTCAACGCAGTGAGCGGTGCCGAAATCGGATTTGACGTTGAAACGGCTTGATGACCAGACTGCGGCTCAATTGGAAACGCAATTCTGGAGAAGCGCCATGGCTAGAGGACAACTGACACACGAAGAGGAAGCTTCAAGAGGTGGTGCAAGGTCCATTGCGGTATGGGCCATTGTCTCGGCGGTCCTGGTCGTTTGGGGCCTTTATACTGGCTTTCAGGGCCGCAAACATGTAGAGCACGCTGCACCGCCGTCGAACACGGAAGCACCGGCGCCAGCTGGCTCCCCGAACCCGTAATCAGCATAGACTTTGCGGCCTCGCCTTTGGCTCTGCCGTTTCGCCGCGGCAGGAGAGTTTACTTGCGATAAATCCGCTTATCGGAAGTAATCCGAACAGCCCAATTCACCACTGCTGGACCTTCAAGAAATGCCTTCGCGCCAGCATCGATTCTAGAGTCATGGGATTGAGGCTGGAGACTCGAATCCATCAGCCGCTGTCTCTCAGCCTGTGATGGCTATCGGGTCTGTGGGCCAGGTCCGGCGCGGCGAAAACGCGCCCGCAAAAGGCGGGGGGGGTGGGCCGACGAAGCTAGGAATGCTTTTTATTGAAATGCCCGTCCTGTTCCATTGACGTTGCTA
>JBKOWI010000008.1:0-12856 GCA_046724315.1 Pseudomonadota bacterium
CGCGGTTTGTCGATTGCTAGCTTGGCTTAAGCCGGCGACGGTCCGAACACGAGCACGGCGTTTAAACCGCCGAAGGCGAAGGAGTTCGACATCGCGTAGTTGACTTCGCGCTTTTTCCCGACATTCGGGGTGTAGTCGAGATCGCATTCGGGATCGGGCTCGTCGAGGCCGACCGTAGGCGGCACGAAGCCTTCGCCGATCGCCTTGACCGCAGCAACGGCTTCGATGCCGCCGCCTGCTCCAAGACAATGTCCATGCATTGACTTTGTCGATGAGATGGAGAGCTTGTTCGCGGCGTTGCCAAATACGCGCTTGATGGCGCGGGTCTCGTTTACGTCATTCACCGCGGTCGCCGTGCCATGGGCGTTCACGTAGTCGATATCGGAGGGAGCAAGAGCGGCATCGTCGAGCGCCTGCTGCATGGCCATCGAGGCGCCATCGATCGATGGGTTAACCATGTCGGCCGCGTCCGCAGTCATGCCATAGCCCAACACCTCGGCAAAGATCGGTGCGCCGCGCGCTTTGGCGTGCTCGAACTCCTCGAGCATGAGGACGCCCGCGCCTTCCGCTAGCACGGTGCCATTGCGGCGCTTGGCGAAAGGCCACAAACCGTCGGGGCTCAGCACGCGCATGGCCTGCCAAGCGCGCGTCGCCCCCCAGTTGAGCGAGGCCTCAGCCGCCCCCGCGATGCCGAGATCAACCAGACCCTCGCGGATCATGCGGTAGGTCAGGCCGATCGCGTGCGTCGCTGTCGAGCAGGCGCTGACCACGCCGAAGGTCGGACCCTTTATCGAATATTCGATGCTGACGTGGGCCGAAGCAGAGCTGCCGATCGCCTTGAGCAGAGTCAGGGGATGAGTCGCGCGCTTGTTCTCCTTGAACAGCATCTTGTAGGAGAACTCGAGTGTGGTGAGGCCGCCTACGCCGGAGCCGATGATGCAGGCGGCCCGATACGCCGCGTTGTCCTTGAGCGGGACTTCGAGCTTCGACATGGCAACGGCTTCCTGTGCCGCGCAGCCGGCATATTGTGAGTATTTGTCGGCGAGAAGGAGCGGCTTGCTCTGCAGGCGTTCCTTGGGATCAAAGTCAGGAACCTCGCCCGCGATGGTGATGTAGAGATCCTCGGTGGAGAAACTCTGCACCTGACGTATGCCGCATTCGCCCTTTTTGAGCGCAGCCCAAAACTTGTCTACCCCAGTGCCCAAAGGAGTGACGACGCCCTGGCCAGTGACCACGACGCGCCTGCGCCCGTTAGTGTGTGTCATGTAGTGCTAAGCCGTAACTCCAAGCTTGGTCGAGGTCCCAGGAAAGCGTCCGTACGGAAAATGGCCGGTTCAAGCCGCTGCGCCGGATGCCTTCGTCTCCGCGATGATGCCCTTCACGCGATCCACGACGGAGCCAACGGTCGCGAACGCTTCTACTTCTTCATTCGCATTATATGGGATTTCGATGCCGAAGGTATCCTCAATATCGAACACGATCACGGCAAGGTCGAGCGACTCAATCTCAAGTTCGCTGAGGGGCGTTTCGAGCGTGACGGTTTTCGACGGGTCCTTCATGTTCTTACGCAGAATCTCAATGATCTTCGTCGCCACCTCATCCATATCGCTCTCCCTGCCCCGTTAAGGGGTCCGTGTCTAATGGTCCCTGGCTAAATCATAGCTAACCCGAGGGCAAGTCGGGCATTGGAATAGACTTAAAAACTTGTCGAGTCCACCCGGGTTCTTGCCCAATTCATCGGTCCGCCGTCGGCCCTGATCGCCAAGAAAATTGGCGTTTTTGCGCCTTCATGCGCCATTGTTTCAGCAAATTCGCGGCGAGGATTGAAGGCGGCTTGCCCCCCGCTCCTTAACCCACTCGTGCTATTATATAAGCGTCGACGAGCCTGCGGCCAATTGCCTCCTAAAGGCGGATTCGCGAATTGTTAAGCATCGGTAAAGCAAAGAAAAACACCATATTTTGATGGCGAGGAAGGCCGACCGTTGGCATCGCAGCAGAACTTTTCGCCGGTGAGCGCAAAGCCCCGCGAGGACTCGCTTTCCGAACGTCTCTGGCTCAAGTCTTATCCTCCAGGGGTCGTATGGGATGCGGAATTTCCCGCGCGGCTCATGGGGACCCTCCTCGACGATGCCGTTGCGGCCTACGGCCGGCGCCCGTGCACCTACTTCATGGGCAAACGCCTGAGTTTTACCGAGATCGGCAAGCTTTCCGAACGCGCCGCCAAGGGTCTGCAAAAGATCGGCGTCGGCGAAGGGGTCAAAGTCGGCCTCTTGCTGCCGAATACGCCGACCTTCGTGGTCTTTTACTATGGCGTGCTGAAAGCCGGCGGGACTGTGGTCAACTTCAACCCGCTCTACAGCGTCGAAGAAATCGAGTGCCAGGCCCGCGACAGCGGGACCAAGATCATGGTGACCCTCGATCTCGCCCTCACCTTCGACAAGGTCGAGGCGCTCATCGAGCGCGGCGTCCTCGACAAGGCGGTAGTCGCGAGCTTCCCGGCGCTCCTTCCCCCGCTGAAATCGGTTGGTTTCAAGATCGCGCAACGGGCCAAGCTTGCCGATGTGAGCGGCTCTCCGGTGAAGGAGAAAATCGTGCATGAGCGCGATGTCCTTGCCAATGATGGGATCTTCGAAAGGCCGGACATCGGCACCGATGCGATCGCCGTGTTGCAATATACCGGCGGCACTACCGGGACGCCCAAGGGCGCCATGCTCACTCACGCCAATCTCTCGGCCAATGTCGGCCAGGTGAAGGCGTGGCGTACTCAGTTGGGGCGAGCAGAAGGCAGCGTGCTCGGCGTCCTGCCATTGTTTCACGTCTTTGCCATGACTGCGGTCATGAATCTCGCCATTAGCGAGGGGCTGGAGATGATTCTCCTGCCGAAATTCGAGCTGATCCAGACGCTGAAGCTCATCAGCAAATTGCGCCCGAGGATGATGCCCGGCGTACCAACCCTGTTCAACGCGATCGCCCGCTACCCTCATGTGAAAAATTTCGACCTCTCCTCGCTCGAATTCTGCATCTCCGGAGGCGCCGCTCTGCCCCTCGACGTGAGGCGCAGCTTCGAGGCGCTATGCAGATGCCATCTCGTCGAGGGTTACGGCTTGAGCGAGACCTCCCCTGTTGCCACCTGCAATCCCATCCATTGTCCGAAAGACGGTTCGATCGGTATCCCCCTTCCCGCCACAGACATCTCTATCCGCTCGCTCGACGATCCGCACATGGTCGTGCCCCGTGGCGAGGCTGGAGAAATCTGCGTCGCAGGTCCTCAGGTGACGCCCGGCTATTGGAAAAAACCGCAAGACACAGAAGCGAGCTTCGTCGGGCAATTCTTCCGAACCGGCGATGTCGGCTATATGGATGAGGATGGCTTTGTCTTCATCGTCGATCGCATCAAGGACATGATCAACGCCTCGGGTTTCAAGGTCTATCCGCGACGCATCGAGGATGCGCTCTATGAGCACAGTGCCGTTGACGAAGTCACCGTGGTCGGCATTCCCGACGAATACCGGGGAGAGGCGCCCAAGGCTTTCGTCAAGCTTAAGGAAGGGAAGCAGGCGACAGCACAGGAGCTGCTTCAGTTCCTGCGGGGAAAGCTTTCGAAGATCGAGCTGCCGGCAGAGATCGAGTTCCGCGATCAGCTGCCGAAGACGATGGTCGGCAAGCTCTCAAAGAAAGAGCTGCGCGCCGAAGCATGCGCCCGGCAAGACTAGGACGGGTTAGCGCCTACGCTTTCGGAAATCGACAGTCTAATTGGCCGAGCGTAACCAGGGCAGGAACGGCTCTTCCTGCATTTGCTGACGCCGGAGCTTCCGCAGTTGCCGCCGCGTCAATGGAGGCGCTTCGGCCATGCTCGCCTCGGCCGCAGCAGGTTGCTCAGCGTCGGCTGCTGGCGTACCGGGATCAGCTTGCGCCGTTGCGGTGTCTTGCGGGACCTGCGGAACCGGGGCCGCTTGCACAGGAGCCGTCGCTTGAACCTCAGGCTTCGGTACGGCCTTGGCTGCTGATGCAGTAGCTATCGGCTTTGGCTTCAATTTGATCTTGGGCTTTTGCGCTGGAAGGGGAACTGAATCGTCTGACTGGCTCGCAGTTTCAACGTCGCTCTGGGCGGATGTGGCGTTGGCCGCGGGGTTTGCGGCAGCAGTTGCTACGGCACCCGCCTGAGCGGCAGGCGCCGCGGGAGCGATCGGCTTCGTCATATCAATCATGCTCGACACGTTCTCACCGGAGACCCGCGCGGCAGCATCAGGGCTCGTCGAGACGGTGAGAAAGCCATACCCAGGCTGCGCGTTCTGCTCGGCCGGAGGCGCAACTGGCTTGGCAACCTCTGCCTTCGATACAATTGCGGTGGCTTCCGCCGCCGGCGCCGAGGCTGGCTCCGCCATGGCTTGAGCTTTGCCGGTGACGACGGTGCTCGGTGCCGCGACTGCTGCAGCTTCCACGTTGCCGGCTTCAGCGGCAGCAGATTGTAGTTCCCCTTGGGCAGCGGGGGCCGCCGCCAGGGCACTTGCCCGGGCGTTAGATGGTTCGGCCGATGCCTCGATTTGCTCGGTGCCCTCGGCAGGCGCAGCCGGCGCCACGACTTCAGGCGCGGAGGTCCTCAGCCATTGCTTCTCGCCGCACAGTAGCCAAGCCTTGCAGCCTCTAAGCTTGATCTCGCTCCGGGATATCAGCATAAGCGTGGCGGAATAGGTATGCCCGTCCTCGGGATTGTAGATCTGGCCGCTCCAGGTCGCCGGAGCGCTTTGCGTCATTCCGCTGAAGAGCGGGAGCCCTACGATTGACCTGCCACGCAGCGAGGGATTCTCGTTACGCACATCATGCAGCGGACTCCCCCGGCTGTCGTTGGGGTTTTTGAGCCAAATGATCTTGGCGCAAAGCTTGTCCTTGCCGCACTTGAAAACCTGGATCTTGGACTCGCGCTCGGCGTCCGGCTTGTACCAAAAACCGCTGGGATCGCCGCTTGCCGCTTGGGACTGGCCGCAGGGAACGAGGAAAGCAGCCGTCAGGACCCCCAGCGCCGCAGCCAACGCATGATTCCTCATAAGGACCTCCGTAAAGGGTCACGCCTAAAGCGCCGGAGCGCCTCGGCAATTGCTCTTCTTGCCCCCTGTCCCTCATGGGCCGTTTTTGCGGCCTTTTTTTGCCCGGCGGAGGAACCCATCACACTGCCCCCGCCGCTATTTCTGCCGGTTTTCCAGCCTTTGGCAAGACATGCGTTGCCACCCCTTCCAGAATGGCCGCAACACCCATGCCGCCTGCTGTACAGATCGAGATCAAACCCCGTTTACCGCCATTTTGATGAAGAAGTTTGGCCATAACTGCCAGGATTCGAGCGCCGGTCGCAGCAAAAGGATGCCCGAAAGCAATTGACGAGCCCTTGACGTTGAGTTTCCCCCGGTCGATCGACCCGAGCGCCTCGCTTCGTCCCAAACGGCGACGGCAATAATCCTCCGATTCCCAGGCCTTCAAAGTGGCTAGCACCTGCGCAGCAAAGGCTTCGTGAATCTCGTAATAGTCAAAATCCTGAAGGGCAAGGCCGGTCCCCCTGAGAAGTTCGCTCACAGCGACTGTCGGCGCCATCAGGAGACCTTCTCCTTGCACAAAATCTACGGCCGAAGTGCGGCCTAGGCTCAAATAGGCCTGGACCGGAATCCCCTGCTTTCTTGCCCACTCCTCCGATGCGAGCAGAATCGTCGCCGCCCCGTCGGTCAGCGGCGTGGAGTTTGCGGCGGTGATCGTGCCGTGGCCGGAGCGGTCGAAAACCGGCTTCAGCTCGGCCATTTTCTCGAGCGAAATGTCCTCGCGGATGTT
Organism: Pseudomonadota bacterium; assembly: GCA_046724315.1. Lineage (GTDB taxonomy): Bacteria > Pseudomonadota > Alphaproteobacteria > Rhizobiales > Methyloligellaceae > Methyloceanibacter. Next base: position 5,815 of record JBKOWI010000008.1, read on the forward strand.
GTTGTCGCGGAAAACGCCCGCGCAAGGCACAACGAGATCATCCATGAAGCCCTCGTCATAGGCCGCGGCTGCCTTCTTATGGCTTTCATAGGCCAGGAGGTCCTGGGCTTCGCGGGTGATTCCCCACTCCTTGGCCATCAGCTCGCAATGCTCGCCCATACTGAGGCCAGTGCGCGGCTCGGAGGTCGAGGGAGGCTGCGGAGCAAGTTCCGCCGGAGTGAAGCCTTTGAACACTGCAGCCCTGTCGCCAAGGCTCTTCGCGCGTGAGAGCTGCACGAGGCGCTGGGCGAATTTGCGCTGGAAGACAATCGGCGCATCGCTGGTCGTGTCGGAGCCGAGGGCAATTCCGCATTCGATCTGGCCGGTGGCGATCTTGGCGGCAAGGCCTAGCGCGCCGGCGAGACTCGTGCCGCAGGCCTGCATCATGGTGATGGCGGGTGTCGTGGGAGCAAGTTTGCTGCCGATCACCGCCTCGCGGGCGAGATTCCAGTCCTTGGCGTGGGTCACGACGGCACCCCCGACCACCTCGTCGATATGCACGCCGTGAAGCGCGAAGCGATCGACCAGACCGCCAAGGGCCGCGGTCAGCATGTCAAGATTGGAGAGCTCGGCATAGGCCGTGTGCGAGCGGCAGAATGGGATGCGCACGCCGCCAAGGACCACAGCGCGCCGCATCGGAATGTCAGCCATGATGTTCACTGCGGGCCCTCCATTCACGCGGCCGCAGCGGTCGCTTCCGCTGCCTGTCCGTGTGTGCGCCGATAATGCAGCGGGCCGCCGCGGAAGGGCGCAAAGCCCGTGCCGAAGATCACACCGGCGTCGACGTGGTCGGCATTCGCTACGATGTTGTCTTCAAGCGCGCGCTCGGCCTCGTCGAGCATAGGCTTCATCAGTTCGCGGCCAAGACGCTCGAGTTCAGCCGGGTCATAGCTGACCTCCTCGCGCTTAGGCTTGCCCTTATCCCACATGTAAAATCCTTTGCCGGTTTTCTTGCCGAGCTTGCCTTGCCGCACGAGACTCGACAGCACATTGTCGGTGTCGGGAGCGAGACGAAGCTCTTCTCCCACGTGATTCGCGATGTCGAGGCCGACCAGGTCCATCAGCTCGAGCGGCCCCATCGGCATGCCGAATTTCAGTGCGGCCTGATCGATCTTCTCGCGCGGCTCGCCGAGCTGATAGCGGCGCACGGCTTCCATCAGGTAGGGCGCGAGCACGCGGTTGACGAGGAATCCAGGGCAGCTCTTTACCACGAGTGGCAATTTGTTGATCGCGGCGACGAAGGTGCACGCCTTGCGCACTTCCTCGTCGCGAGTCCCCTCGCCGTGCACGACCTCGACCAGAGGAAGCTGCGCCACGGGGTTGAAAAAGTGCACCCCAACCAACCTGCCGGGATCGGCAAGGGGCTTAGCAATATCCTCAAGCCTAAGCGATGAGGTGTTGGTGGCAAGCACCGCGCCAGGCCTTATCCGCTTCTCCAGCTCCTGGAACAGCTTCTGCTTGATCTCGAGCTTCTCGACGATCGCCTCGATCACCACGTCGGCATGTTTGATGTGCTTGCCCTTGGGGTCGGCGATGAGACGCGCCACTGCCGCATTAATGGCTGCAGGCGTGCGCAGATGCCGCTTGAACAGGCCCTTGGCGCGCGACAGCGCTTTCGCGATCTGGCCCTCATCGACATCCTGAAGGCTCGCCTGCATGCCTGAGACCACGCACCAGGCAGCAATGTCTCCGCCCATCGTCCCGGCGCCGATGACGTGGACTTTACGCGGCTTAAAGCTGTCCTTGGGCGCCTCGTCCTTGAGCATCTCCGAAAGCTTGAACACGCGGCGCAAGTTTCGTGAGGTTTCGCTCGCCATAAGCGGCGCGAATGCCTCGGTCTCGGCGATGCGCATGCTGATGGGGTCGTCGCCGAACTGCTCGAAGAGATCGATGAGGCGGAATGGCGCCGGGTAATGCTCCTCGCGCACCTTCTCCGCCGTCTTGGCGCGCATCTGCTTCGCCAATAGCGAGCGGAGAGGCTGCTTCAGCATTAGCCGCTTCCACCAGGGCGCGCCCTTCGAGTGCCGCTTCTGCAACACGGCTTTGCGTGCTGCCCAGCGGAGATTGTGCTGTGTCGGGACGAGCTGATCGACGAGGCCAATCGCCTTGGCGGCAGTTGGGCGCAGCATCCGCCCGGTGAGCATGGCAGTCATCGCGTCGGTTGGTCCCGCGACCTCGATCGATCGCACCGTGCCGTTGAGCCCGGGGAACATGCCGAGCTTCACTTCGGGAAATCCGAGCCTCGTGCTCTCCTCGCGGTCGGCGATGCGCCAGTCGCAAGCGAGTGCAAGCTCAAGGCCCCCGCCGAGGCAATAGCCGTGAATGGCAGCGACCACAGTGACGGGAAGCCGGTCGATGCGGTCGAATAGCTCAAGCGTCTGCCGCACCACGTCTTTGATCTTTTCTTCTGTGTCGAAGTTTTGGAACTCGCGGATGTCGGCACCGGCGATGAAGCTTGTCTCCTTGGCGCTCATGATAACGAGGCCTTTGGCCTCGCCGCTCGCCGCAGCCTTCTCGACCGCCTTGACGATCTCGCCAAGCTCTTCGGTGGGCCGACGGCCGAGCGAGTTCATGCTCTCGCCCTTGCGATCGATGATCGCCCAGGCGATCCCCTCGAAATCGATCGAGAAGCGCCAGTCCTGCAGAATCGGAAGCGTTATCGCCATGATCAGCCTTATTCAGCGGCAATATGCTCTGGCCGGTCAGGCCTTGCACCAACGGCGTCTGCGACCTTTGGCGCGCCCGCCGCGCCTCGCGCCTCACGCGCTAGCGCCCCAGCGTCGAAATCGTCCACTGCGATGACCCGCGCCACGAGATCGCGAAGCTCGGCAAGATCGCGGGCTTCCTCGTGGGTCAGCACGCCCTTCTCTTCGGCCTCGGCGATCCAGTCATTGTTATGATAACGCCGCACCTCGTCCTTGCGGATGGCGCGCTCGAGTTTCTTATCGGCCTCCTCGCAGGCAACAGCCCTGAGCAGCGTGTATTCGAGCAAGCCCAGGCGGTCGGCGGGATCGTTAGAGATGAAGATGTCTCTGGTGAGACGGTCGCGGAACTCGCCGGGCTCAAGCGCCGCACGCACGATCTCTTTGCCAGCATAATCACTCGCCGGACGCCGCGGACCAAAGGGCAGAACCAGCGGCTGCATCAGCCACGCAGCCCAGCGCACGGGGAAATTGCGCAGCGTGCCGACCAAAGCCTGGTCGAACCGGTAGAGGCAGTTCTTAGCGCAATAATTCACAAGCTTGAGGTCGGCCGGCGGGCGTCCGTCATCGTCATAGCGCTTGAGAACCGCCGACAGCAGATAAAGTTCAGTGAGCGCATCGGCCATGCGGCCGGTGATCTTCTGCTTGGTTTTGAGCCCGCCGCCGAGCAGCGCCACGCTCATATCGGCGACGAGCGCGAACGAGCGCGAGGCGCGCGCGAGCTGCCGCCACCAACGGGCGGTCGCTCCGGCATGAGGCGGCGCGGAGGCCAACAGCCCGAAGGTCAGATTATGAAACAGCGCGCCCGCGACGTTCGAGACCGTAAAGGCGACGTGATTGTCGAACGTCTCGGCAAAGATTTCGAACCCACGTTCCTTATCCGTGTCTTGCAGCGCCTCGATTTCCGTGAAGAGGTAAGGGTGACTGCGCAGCGCCCCTTGGGCAAAAGTGATCAAAGTGCGAGTGAGGATATTGGCGCCTTCGACAGTGATGCCGACCGGCACCATCTGGTAGGCGCCCTGAATGTAGTTCGAGGGGCCGTCGCAGATGCCCCTTCCCCCGTGGATGTCAAGCGCGTCGTTCACGCAAGCGCGCATGCGCTCGGTTGAGACATATTTGAGCAGCGCCGAGATCACGGCGGGCTTCTCGCCGGCCGAAACCATGGAGGCGGTCACGGCGCGAGCGGCCTCGAGCTCGTAGGCCGACTCGGCTAAGCGAGCCAGTGGCTCCTCGATGCCTTCCATGAAGCCGATGGGGAGATTGAACTGCTTCCTGATGCGGGCATAGGCCGTGCTCGTGCGGAGCATCGACTTGGCGCCCGCGGCACTCGTTGCTGGAAGGGAGATGGAACGGCCGGCGGCAAGGCAATTCATCAGCATGGTCCAGCCCTGCCCTGCCCTCTCAGCTCCGCCAATGATCCAGTCGACCGGAACGAACACATCGCGCCCGCGGGTCGGCCCGTTCGGAAATGCGGCGCCGGCTGGAAGATGCCGCCTGCCAATCTCGACGCCTGGGTGGTTGGTCGGCACGAGCGCCAGAGTGATGCCCACGTCCTCCCCTTGGCCGAGATGGTTCTCGGGATCGAACAGGCGGAAGGCGAGGCCAAGCAGCGTCGCGTTCGGCGCAAGCGTGATATAGCGCTTGTCCCAGGTGAGCTTGATGCCGAGCGTCTCCTTACCGTTGTGAACGCCACGCGTGACAACCCCAACGTCCCGCATCGATGCTGCATCGGAGCCGGAGAACGGACCAGTGAGCGCGAAGCAGGGAATCTCCTCGCCACGCGCAAGGCGCGGCAGGAAGTGCTCCTTCTGCGCCTCAGTGCCGTATTTCTCGATCAGCTCGCCGGGCCCTAGCGAGTTCGGCACCATGACTATGGTGACGCCATCGGGGCTGCGCGAGGAGATCTTGCCGAGGATGAGCGATTGCGCCTGGGCCAAGAAGCCCAAGCCCCCATGCTCCTTGGAGATGAGCATGCCGAGGAAGCCGTTGTCGCACACGAACCGCCAGATATCCTCGGGGATATCGTGCAGCTCGTGACGGATGCGCCAATCGTTCAGCCGCTTGCAAAGCTCGGTCGTCGGCCCGTCGAGAAAGGCGCGCTCCTCGGCGCTCAGAGTGATGGGACCGACGCGGCGAAGCCTCGACCAGTTGGGCTTGCCGCTGAACAGTTCGGCATCCCAACCGACGGTGCCTGCCTGCAGTGCCTCTCGCTCCGTCTCGGAGATGGTCGGCATCGCGCCTTTGAGCGCGCGATACGCGGGGAGCACGATGAACCTTCTGCGCTGCTCCTTGAAGGAGAGGTCGAACAGTGCAAGCGCAGCCAGCCAGCCCAAAAGCGCCCACCAGGCGAACACCGGCCAATTCAGATGGCCGTGAAGGAGCCCCATCTGCGCACTCAAGGTGAGAAGGGCGATGCCGCTCGCCCACAGCCTGAGCGACGCCCGGTTCATGGCGAGGGCAAAAAGGACGAGCAGCGCAACGAATGCGAAAATGAACTCAGCCATTGGCGGCCTCCAAACGCGCCTCGGCCCGCGCGCCACCCCATGCCAGCCCCGCTAGGGCGCCATCTCTCGCCGACGCAATGATCGTCGGCTCGGAATTTCGCCCTCTATGGTCCGTATGGGCCATCGACTCAAGGTCTTTCCCTGGAGTTGCGCCCTGCCCGCGCGCAATTTGCGCGAATCGTTGCAGCGCCTGATCTTAGGCTCAAGTGTTACCGAGCAGATTAACATGCAAGCCCTGAGCTCCTTGTGCCGCAAGGTTGAATTGGCTAAGCAAAGCCGCGTTTGAAAGGTCGCAAACGGCGGGAAAGCAAAGAGGACGCCCGATGGCAGAGCCAGAGCGACCGCAGCTCAGCCCCTACCAAGTCGAGCTCGAGGCCGGCAAGCGATACGCTTGGTGCCGCTGCGGACGAAGCAAAAAACAGCCGTTTTGCGACGGTTCGCATGCCGGCACGGGGATCGAACCCTTGATGTTCACCGCCGAACGCAACGAGCTTGCGCTCCTATGCGGCTGCAAGGATACCGGCGATCCGCCCTATTGCGACGGATCCCACATGCTGCTCTGAGTGACATTGTGCGCTGCAAGCCCTTCTTGCTAAGAAGGTCCGCTTAGGGTCGTAAGACTCGGGGGCATCAACAACAAACGGCCTGTGCTAGGGGGATCGCGGAGGCCTATGGCCTATTTTCTGCAGCAGTTGATCAACGGGATCGCGCTTGGCTCGATCTACGGCCTGATCGCCATCGGCTATACCATGGTCTATGGCATCATCGGCATGATCAATTTCGCCCACGGCGACATCTTCATGGTGGGCTCCTTCATCGCGCTGATCGCGTTTCTTGCCCTAGTCTCGCTCGGGCTTACTTTCGTTCCCTTCGCTCTCATCATTGTGCTCGTCATCGCCATGGCACTTACTGCCGTATGGGGGTGGACGGTCGAGCGGATCGCCTACCGGCCGTTGCGCGAGTCCTTCCGGCTCGCTCCGCTCATCACCGCCATTGGCATGTCGATCGTGCTACAGAATTTCATCCAGGTATCGCAGGGTGCGCGCGTGAAGCCGCTGCAACCCGTCGTCACCGGAGGCTACGAGCTGTTCGTGGAGAACGGTTTTGAGGTGAATCTCTCCAATATTCAGATCCTCGTGGTGGTGACGACTTTCGTCTTGATGACGGTGTTCTGGCTGATCATTACCCGGACTGCTCTTGGGCGCGCGCAGCGTGCTTGCGAGCAGGACCGGCTCATGGCTTCTCTGTCAGGTGTAAACGTCGATCGCACGATCTCGCTCACCTTCGTGCTCGGTGCAGCGCTCGCCGCCGTGGCCGGGCTTCTCTACCTTCTCTATTACGGGGTGATTGACTTCTATATCGGCTTCGTCGCTGGGATTAAGGCATTCACCGCTGCGGTGTTCGGCGGCATCGGCTCGCTACCGGGCGCCATGCTCGGCGGGTTGATCATCGGCCTGATCGAGACCTTCTGGTCGGCCTATGCGCCGAGCGGCCCCGAGTACAAGGACGTCGCCGCCTTCTCCATGCTCGCCATCGTCCTCATCTTTTTCCCGACCGGTTTGCTTGGCCGTCCCGAGGTGGAGAAGGTTTGATCCCCTTGTCAGAGCCCGGCAAATCGTTCGGCCAGCGGCTCAAATCCGCTCTCGCAGACGCCATCATCGCGGGATGGATTGCTTTCTTTTTATTCTCTCTCCTCCTTGGCGTGAGGACGGTCGACAAAGTCACGGGTCTGACGCTTGCACCCCGCCCCGGCTTGCTCGCCATCGCCGTCGGGATCGTGGTGTTCGGCCGTCTCCT
>JBKOWI010000031.1:0-23955 GCA_046724315.1 Pseudomonadota bacterium
CGTCGTCTATGTGGTGATCGTACTCGGCATGGCGATCGATGCGCCCGGGTTTCGCATCCTCTCCGGCGTGCTGCTGATCGCCTGGGGCCTCTATCATCTACTCTACGGCCATCGGCACCGCGTGCGCATCGGCTTCAAGACGGGGCTTGTCGGCCTCGCCGTGTGGTCTTTCGTCATGGCCACGGCGCATGGCGCCGGGATGATGCTGATCCCGGTGCTGATGCCGCTCGAGCATATGGGCGAGCACGCCCATTATATGCCGGCAACGCACTCGTTGTGGATAGCCTCGCTCGCCGTGTTGGTGCACAGCCTCGCAATGCTTGCCGTCACCGGCATTGTCGCGCTCGTGGTGTACGAATGGGTAGGGCTCGATTTCCTGAGGCGCGGCTGGATCAATCTCGATCTTTTGTGGACCGCGGCCCTGATCGGCATTGGCCTATGGCTGCTGCTTGCCTGACCCCTCCTTGCCGACGGCGCTCCGGCTGCATAGCTTTGGGCCAATGTGAAGGGAGAGGGAGGGCTCGGCGTGGCGGTCCATTCGCGTGATGGGCGCGGAATGCGCCTCGCTTTCATTATTTCCCTCATTTCGGCGCTCCTCGCCGTGGCCTCCCCCGCAGAGGCCGCAAAGCGTTTTGCCCTCGTCATCGGCAACAACGCCTATGAGAACGTCCCGCAACTGCAAAAGGCGGTGAACGACGCCGACGCCATCGCGGCCGAATTGTCCAAGCTCGGCTTCGATGTGGTGAAGGCCGAGAATGTCGGCCGCCACGCCATAAGCCGGGCCCTGGTCGAGCTCGAAGGCAAGATCGCGCCCGGCGACACGGCGCTCGTCTATTTCGCGGGCCACGGCTTCGCCATCGACGGCACGAATTATCTTCTCCCCGTCGATGTGCCTGCTGCCAACCCTGGCGAGGAAGGGCTTATCGAGGACGCGTCTTTCGCTGCAAACGGGCTTTCCGACCGGTTGCAGCAGAAGGGCGCGGCGACGGTAATCCTCATCCTCGATGCCTGCCGCGATAATCCATTCGCGGTCAAAGGAAAGCGCGCGATCGGCATGACGCGCGGACTGACCCGCATGGATCCAGCCGAAGGCATGTTCGTGCTGTTCTCGGCGGGGCAAGGTCAGTCGGCGCTCGATCGCCTGAGCGACACCGACGCAAATCCCAACTCGGTGTTCACTCGCACGCTGCTCGTCGAGATGGAGACGCCCGGCCAGTCGATGGTGCAGATCGCCAAGAAGACGCAAAGCAAGGTGCGCGAGCTCGCGGCGAAGGTCGATCATGTCCAGGTTCCGGCCTATTACGACCAGATCGTCGGCGATCTTTATCTGTCGCCAGAGGGAGCGACGAGCGCGGGAAGCGTGGCAAAGCTTGAAGAAGGCGGCGGCGAGAGCGTGCTGCCGCCGCAAGAGCAGAAGGTCGCGGCACTGCAGGCGCCACAGCCTCTGACCAGCTTCATGCGCTCGAATGCCGGCTGGACGGTGAACGTGTCGTTGCCGGAGGCCGCGACCCAGTTCGGCTATCGCATCGGTGACCAAGGCAGCTTCATCGACGCAGGCTTCATCGATGCGCTCGATCAGCGCACCGGGCAGCGTATGCCCAAGACCTATTTCGAGCTGCCGCCAGATCAGGGCAAGACCAAGCTCTATATCACCTGGCGCGACAGGCGCGGCGAGCAGGCCGACATCGTCACCATCAATTTCGATCCGCAAGCGGCGCTCGCCGAGAGCGAGAAGAAAATCCTGGAAGAGCTATGGACGGCCTGGATCGACTTCCGAGACTGGAACGGCGCAATGCTCGTCTATTTCTCGCACCTCATCACCTATCGCTGCTCGATTCAGGAGGTGCGATATGGCTATAACGGCGGCACCATCGATCAGATCTATAAGCTGCCGCCGTGCAATATCCTCGATCCCAACAGCGTCCCCGAGGACGCCAAGATTTATATGAAGGCTCCGGCCAAGACGAAGTCGATGCAGGTGCAGCTTACCTACCTCGACGGAACCCAGTCTCCGGTGCGGAGCTTCAACGCCCCGCACTAAGCGCTTTTCCGGGTCGATTCCTTTTACGCTTGATCGCCGCCGTAGGGACGCAATGTCCCAGTCTCGGGTGAAGGCTTTGGGCGTAGGATTACCGCTTGAGCGGCCCAGGGGCATGGGCCGCGCGTTGATGGAGGGAAGATATGCGTACATTCGTGATCTTGCTCGCTGCGACGATAGGCTTGCTGGGGCTCGGCTATGCCTTCCAGGCAAACGCTACGATGGGCGTCCTGCAAAGACCCGCGGCAACCTTCTGGCCGGTCGAGAAGGCAGATTGTGTCGAACAGGGATTCTTCTGCCCAAAGGGCTCGACCCTGCAGTGCGACCCCTTCTGCGTCTGCGCGAAATGTGGTGCCGCACATCCTGCGCAGCCGACGCATAGGCACGTGAAGCACAGCTAAGGACCGAGGGCCGGATAAAATCCCAGGCGCGGACATAGGGCCAATCGTTAAGACCCATTGAAAGTTTGTTCAGACCCTTGGCCCCAAGGTACGGGCCATGGGGGCGAGGGTCGCGTATCTCGTAGTTGGCCTCTCCGTAGCCGCGTGCCTTGGCGCGCTGTTCGGCTGCGCCGGCGGCAATTTCAATTCCGGCCAGCGCGCACCGTGGCGTGGCAAGGTCGAGGAGGCCTGCCTCACCGGCGGCGCGGTACACGCCTCGACCTATGTCACTCCAATGGAGACCATCGACGGTCCCGGGGTGTGCGGGCTCGAACGCCCACTGCGCGTTTCGGGTCTCGCGGACGGTCGCGTCACCGTCACGCCGCCTGCGACAATTGGCTGCCCCCTCACCGCCGCGCTCGATCGCTGGATCGAGACCTCGGTGCAGCCCGCTGCCTACCGCTATTTCGGCAGCCGCGTCATCGAGATCGGCCAGATCGCCTCGTATGGCTGCCGCGGCCGAAACGGCAACAATTGGGGCCGCATCTCGGAGCACGCCTTTGGCAATGCGCTCGATATCGCCGCCTTCCGCCTGGCGAACGGTCAGATCATTACCGTGGCCAATGCCTGGTGGCGCGGAACGCCGCGCGAGCAGGCCTTCCTTGCGGCTGCGTTCACTGGCGCCTGCCAGGAGTTTTACACGGTGCTTGGTCCCGGCAGCGACCGCTTCCATTACAACCACATTCACGTCGACCTGCTGCTGACCAATGCCGAGCACGGCTCGCACTATTGCCGGCCCATCCTCCGGCGCGGCGTGCCCATGGCCCAAGCCGCGGGCGACCCAAAAACCACCGCCTCGGTCACACCGCTGCCCTTCACCGGCCCTGGGGCCGACTAGTCGAAAAGACCCGGACTGTTGCAGCTACGCAACGTCTATGTGACGCAAGACCAAGTATGATCGGCGAGTCGGGGGAGGATCCGCACCAGGAGCGCAAGAAACCGAGCGCGAGCCATGAGCCTGTGGGCTGGTAGAATGGAGGGGCGCGATGGCAGCAGAATCGTTGGTGCAGATGCTTGAGGAGATTGCCGTCGGCCTCAGAGCCGGGGATGAAGAGATCTACGGTTGGCTGCGGCAGCAACTCAAGGAATGTGGAGCAAGCGAGATCTCTGTCGAGCTCGCCATGGGCGTGATCGCGAGGCTTTTGCCGGAAGAGGCGCAAGGAAACCTCGAAGCGGCTCAGCACCATGCCCGGCGTTGGGCTCACTGATCGCCGCTAAGTCGTTTTAGCGCTGGCGAATGTCATTAGCGCTGAGCGGAGCCTTTGCCACTCATCCTCGTTGCCCGGCAGTCCGAAGCGCAGCCACGCCGGATACTCACTGAAACGCCGCACATAGATCCCGGCCTCGCCGAGATGTCGGAATAGCGTCGCTGTCTCTTTTGTGCGCGCGAGGCGGAACAATGACGTGCCGCCCACGACCTCGAGACCTGCACCAGCCAGCAGAACGTCGAGCCTCAGCGCCGCCTCGGCAAGCGAGGTGCGGGTCTTCTCGCCCCACGGCGAGTCTGCGAGGGCCGCCCGGCCGACCGCGACAGCGGCGCTGGAGACCGGCCAAGGCCCGAGCGCGGCAGCGAGACGTGACGCGATCTCTGGCGTGGCGAGGGCAAAGCTCAACCGCACGCCGGGAAGCCCATAGAACTTGCCGAACGATCGCAGCACCACGATGTTGCCGCGTCCCACCTGGTCGGCGACACTTATCCCCTCCGCCGCCACATCCATGAAAGCTTCGTCGATCAGAAGAAGTCCGCCTCGGCGCCGAAGCCGATCGGCAAGCGCGAGCAGCATGTCCTTGGCCACGATCCGTCCGTCCGGATTGTTGGGATTGACCACGATGGCAAGGCGCGAGTCGGCGAGCTGTGCGACATCGGCAGCCTCCACCACAGTGTGGCCGGCAAGCTCGGCCACGCGTGCATGCTCGGCGTAAGTCGGGGCAAACACGGCGGCGCGTCCGCGCGCGAGCAGGAAGCCCAGTTGCGCCACCAGAATCTGCGAGCCAGGCGCAATCGCGACATGCGCAGGCGACGGCGCGCCATAGGCACTTGCCGCCATCTCTTTCAGCTCGAGCAGGGTCGCCTGTTCGGGCAAACGCGCGTAAATCGCGTCGGAAAGCTCCGGCAAAGGGTAAGGATTGGGATTGATCCCGGCCGACAGGTCGAGGAAAGGTTCGGGCGCGCCTGGAAACAGTTTCCGCGCGGCGCCGAGATCCCCGCCATGATCGAGTGGCGCAAGTTCCCCCGGGATGGCCATGTCCGCTGTGCTCACGCTGCTTGCGCTTTTGTTCGAGGCCACCTTCGGCTACCCGGACCGGCTTGCGCAAAGGCTTGGGCATCCGGTCGCCTGGATGGGGTGGCTCATCGAGGTGCTCGATCGGCGGCTCAACCGCGATCGCGACGCGCCGAGCCGATGCCGGAGCGCCGGCGCGCTAACTCTTCTCATCGTCGTGTTTGCCGTCGGTGCCATTGCATTGGTCATCGAGCGTGGCCTCTTGCTCCTCCCGTTCGGCCTCGTCCTCGTCGCCATCCTGGCCAGCACGCTGCTCGCTCAGCGAAGCTTGCACGCCCATGTAGAGCGAGTCGCGGCAGCCTTGGAAGAGGAGGGGCTCGAAGTAGCCCGCGCCGCAGTATCGCATATTGTCGGCCGCGATACCGCCCAGCTTGACGAGGCGGGCGTCGCGCGGGCGGCAATCGAAAGCCTCGCCGAAAATTTCTCCGATGGGGTGGTGGCACCCGCCTTTTGGATGTTGATCGCCGGGCTTCCGGGCGCGGCGATCTACAAGGCGATCAACACTGCCGACAGCATGATCGGGCACCGCACGAAGCGCCATGAGGATTTCGGCTGGGCCGCCGCGCGGGCAGATGATCTCGTGAACCTGCCAGCCTCCCGGCTTTCCGCGCTTTTCATTATCGGCGCTGCCTATTTGACCGAAGGCGCGTCGGCCTCGCGTGCGTTAGCGGCCGTTAGGCGGGATGCGCCCAGCCACCGCTCGCCGAATGCCGGATATCCGGAGGCCGCCATGGCCGGTGCGCTCGGCCTCGCGCTTGGCGGTCCGCGCGCCTATGACAGCGTCCCGGTGGACGATGCGTGGATGGGAGACGGACGCCGCGCCCCCACGGCTGCCGATATCCGCGCCGCGCTGTCACTCTATCGGCGCGCCGACACCATCCTTATCGCGATTGTCGCTCTCGTAGCAGCCCTCATCGCGCTAGCGTGAGCAGCTGCTCGACATCGACATGCGCTTCGAGATGAGCCGCGAGGCTGTCGAGCGTTTCATCGATCAAAGTATCGTAGGCGATGCTCGGCGCCCCAGCCAAGAAACGCGCAAGCCAAGCCGCACGCTGGCGGTCGTCGGCAAAAAGGCCGTGGATATACGTGCCGAACACGCGGCCGTCGGCCGCCATCGCGCCTTCGGACGAGCCGTCGGCAAACTTGGCAAAGGGTCGCGCGCGGTCAGGCCCTTCGGTCACGCCGATATGCATCTCGTAGCCTGCGAGTGCGGCGCCGTCGAAGCTTGCGCCTTCGATCTTCTCCAGCCGCTTCTCGACCGAGAGCGTGGTCTCCACGTCGAGCAGGCCGAGCCCGCGGGCACTCCCCGGCGCACCCTCGATTCCCTCTGGATCGTTGATAGTGCGGCCGAGCATCTGATAGCCGCCGCACAGACCGAGCACGCTGCCGCCGCGGCGAAGATGGGCAACGATATCGATGTCGAAGCCCACGTCGCGCAGCGCCGCGAGATCGGCGATGGTCGCCTTCGAACCGGGCAAGATGATGAGGTTGGCGTTGCCCGGCAGCGCTGCGCCAGGCTTCACTTTGATGAGATCGACCGCAGGCTCCGCATCGAGCGGGTCGAGATCGTCGAAATTTGCGATATGCGGCAGCAGCGGAACGGCAATCTTGATGCGCGCATCTGGCTTCGCTGGACGCTCGGCCGAGAGCGCGAGCGCATCTTCGGCCGGCAACAGCCGCGCGTCGGGGAAAAATGGAATGAGGCCGAGCGCCTCCCAGCCGGTCGCCTCGGCGATCAGCGCCATGCCGCTGGCAAAGAGCTCAGGATCTCCGCGAAACTTGTTGACGAGGAAGCCTTTGATCAAAGCCGCGTCGCCGGCATCGATTACTGCCTTGGTGCCGGCGAGCGAAGCGATCACGCCGCCGCGGTCGATGTCGCCGATCAGCACCACTGGCACATCTGCCGCCCGCGCGAAGCCCATATTAGCGATGTCGTTGGCCCGGAGGTTGATCTCCGACGCGCTGCCGGCGCCCTCGGCAAACACGATGTCGGCCTCGGCCTTCAGCTTCGCGAAGCTGTCCAGCACGAACGGCATCAGCTCTGGCTTTGCCTTCTGGAACTCGGCGGCGGTCGCCCGGCCATAGACCTTGCCCTGTACCACGACTTGCGCGCCGACTTCGCTTTGCGGCTTGAGCAGAACCGGGTTCATATGCACCGAGGGCGGCATGCCTGCGGCGCGCGCCTGTAGCGCCTGCGCGCGGCCGATCTCGCCGCCGTCCTCCGTCACTGCCGCATTGTTCGACATGTTCTGCGGCTTAAACGGCGCGACTTTAAGCCCGCGCTTGTAAAGCAAGCGGCACAGCCCGGCGACGATCAACGACTTGCCGACGTCCGAGCCGGTGCCTTGGAACATGAGCACGCGCGCGGCCACGCTTTAGAACTCGATGCCTTCTTGAGCCTTCACGCCAGCAGCGAAGTGATGCTTCACCAGCATCATGTCGGTGACGAGATCCGCCGCGTCGATCAGCGCAGGTTTGGCATTTCGCCCGGTGACCACGACATGCAGATCGGGCCGCCGCGCCTTCAGAGCTGCAACCACTTTGTCCAGAGGAAGATAGTCGTAGCGGAGCGCGATATTGAGCTCATCGAGAACCACCAGCGAAAAGCTCGGGTCAGCCATCAGCTCTTGCGCCTTGGCCCAGGCGCGCTCGGCTGCTTCGATGTCGCGGGCGAGGTCCTGCGTCTCCCAGGTGAAGCCCTCGCCCATCGAATGCCACGCCACCTGGTCGCCGAATTTCTCGAACGCATCGCGCTCGGCGCTGTGCCAGCCCCCTTTGATGAACTGCACCACCCCAATGCGCCTGCCCCGTCCGAGCATGCGGAGTGCTAAGCCGAAGGCTGCCGTCGATTTGCCCTTGCCAGTGCCGGTGTGGACGATGAGCAGGCCCTTTTCGAGCTTCTTGCCTGCGACCTCCTCGTCCTGCACTGCCTTGCGCTTTGCCATCTTGGCGCGATGGCGCTCGGCCTCCTGCTCGTCGATTCGTTTGGTCATGAGCTTTTCACCGCGACCGCGATACCTGCCACCATCATGATCACGCGTGTCGCCTGCGCCGCCAGCCTTTGATTGAGATTGCCCTGTAGGTCGCGGAACCTGCGGGCCAGCGCATTGTCAGGCACGATGCCGAGGCCAACCTCGTTCGAGACGAGCACAGTAGGCCCGGCCCGTTCGGCCAATGCGTCCTGAAGTCTCGCCGTCTCGCCTTCGATGTCGGCCTCAGCCTCCAGCAAATTCGAGAGCCACAGCGTGAGGCAGTCAACCAGGACTGCCGCATCGTTCGGTGCTGCGCGAAGCGCCCCGGCAAGTTCGTGTGGCGTTTCGACGGTTTGCCATCCGGCACTGCGTCTTGCCTTATGCGCCGCGATTCGCTCGGCCATCTCCTCGTCCCTCGCCTCGCCTGTCGCCACATAGATCCACGGCTGCGGATAGGTCGTGATCAGCCACTCGGCATAGCGGCTCTTGCCTGACCGGGCGCCGCCGAGCACGAGCGTGATGAGCCCGCGCCCGCCGGCATTACGTTCTGCCATGGCTCAGCTTGCGCCGAGGAAACGGCCTCGGAACAACCCGGCGAGGCCCCCGAGCAGTACCCAAAACAGCAGCGTCGTTAGCACCACGGCAACGACGAAGCTGTGATGCAGGCTTTCGGGGATCGGCGTCTCGTAGCTTCCGGGTTGCGGCGCGCCGATCAAGTGCGGCGCGATCAGAAGAGCAATTGCAGCGAGCACGGTCCATCGCGGGCGGCCATAAACCAGAAGGCCGAGAGCAGTGGCCGTAGACGCCGCCGTCGCGACCCACCACAGTTGGCGCGCGCCAAGCTCTGCCGCGGGCATGGCCGGGAGCTCTGGCGGAAGCCCAAGACTTGGAGCGAGCGTGAACACAGCGAAACCGGCAAGCCCCCAGAACACGCCCTGGCGCCAGTTCCTGATGCCGCCGGCAAGCTCGCTCGCGGCGACAAGTAGCAGGGCAAAGCCCACACCCGTTAGGATATTGGCAAGAGCAGAAAACGCCGTGCGCTCGAAGCCATTGGCCGGCGACCAGCCCTCCTCATCATGTTGGTGAACTGGTGCTTGCGCGGCATCGCCGTGATTGTGTGCCGCAGGTGTAGTGCCATGCTCCTCATAGACCTCGGCCTTGAGGATGAGCGGGACGGTGGTGAGCTGCTGGGCTACCGTCATCGCTAGTCCGGCGACCGCACCGGCGATTGCGGCAACGAGCACGATGTTGCGGACATAGTCCATGGCGCGCCTCCCTAGTGGCAGGGGAAGCCCATGGAATGGCGATAGTCATGCGCGGCGTTATGCACTGCCATGATGTGCGAGAAGCCAACCCCGCCAACGATGAACATCCCGAGCAGAGCGGCGGCGAAGATCGAAATGGCGCGTGAGGTGGTGAGCGCACTGACAGCGTGCGGCGCGGCGCCGGCAGTTTCGGTCGGTAGAGAATTCATGTGACCCCCTTTTCGCCCTCCACCCGAGGGCGCGGGCTAGCGTTGACGCCGCCGGCAGGTCTCCTGGCTCGCGGGTCTTGGCTTTTCCTCGGCCTTCCCGGAGCGAAGCTCCAGTGGCAGGTGGAGGGAAGCTCGCCGCTTACAGTTGCGGGGGCAGCCGCGGCATTGGGGATCACCCTCACCGCGTTCCCTTTTTCGTCCCGCACCACGCGGGAACCGACGACGCCCGCGACTATAGCTGCCCCGCGCTTCCGCGCAAGCCGCCTCCCCTGAACGCATTTGACAAAGGCGGCGCCTCCCGCCTTAACTGCTCGCATTCGACGGTCTCTCGAGGAGAGAGCGAACAGGGAACGCGGTAGGGAGCGGAGCTCCAAATCCGCGGCTGCCCCCGCAACTGTAAGCGGCGAGCCCGAGCCAAAGCCACTGGGAGATCCCGGGAAGGCGGCAAGGGCAGCGACCCGCGAGCCAGGAGACCTACCGTCGATGCAGTCGCCTTCCGGGCGGGGTGCTTCGGCGGCGGTTGATTCCCTGGGCTGTCCTTTCGGCAGCTTCACGCGCCCTGTCGTCGCAACGGTCCGTTCAGAGGAGCGACTCCGGGGTGGCACTCACCGACATCGACCAGGACGAGGGCGCGAGGATCGAGGCGATCACCTCGCCGACGGTCTATGTCTGCATCACGTGCCGGCGCGCGACCGATCCCGAAGACGCGCCACGCCCGGGCCTTGCACTCGCCCGCGCAACCTCGCGTGCGGCCGAGGGCACCGGCGTCGGGGTTCGCCAAGTCCGTTGCCTTGCCAATTGCAATCGCGCTTTGAGCGCCGCGATCAGATGCGACGATACTTGGACCTACGTCTTCGGCGGCCTCGAGGCTGAGAGGGATGCTGAAGCGCTCATCGAAGGCGCGCGGCTGCTCGCCCGCGCGGAGGATGGTCGGATGCCTTGGTGCGGACGCCCCGAAGTCCTGAAGCGCGGGCTGATCGCGCGCGTGCCGCCGCTCAATTTCGTGGAGGACAATGAATGACGTCGCTTGCCCGCGTTCCCTGCACCATCGTCACCGGCTTTCTCGGCTCGGGCAAGACGACTCTGATCCGCCACGTGCTCGCCAATGCCAACGGGCGGAGGCTTGCCGTCATTGTCAACGAGTTCGGCGATGTCGGCATCGATGGCGAGATTCTCAAAGGCTGCGGTAATGCCGCCTGCCCAGAGGAGAACATCGTCGAGCTCGCCAATGGCTGCCTGTGCTGCACTGTGGCCGACGAGTTTGTGCCTGCTCTCGATCAGATTCTCGCGCGTGAGCCAGCGGTCGAGCACATCGTGATCGAAACGTCCGGCCTTGCTCTGCCCAAGCCCCTGGTCCAGGCCTTCCATTGGCCCGCGATCAAAAGCCGCGTCACCGTCGACGGCGTGGTGGCGGTGGTCGATGGCGCAGCCCTCGCTGACGGCCAGGTTGCCGCAGATCTCGACGCGCTCAAGCGCCAGCGCGCGGCAGACGCCGCTCTCGACCATGACGACCCGATCGAGGAGGTGTTCGGAGATCAGATCGCGTGCGCCGATCTCGTTGTGCTCAACAAGCGCGACCTGCTCGATGACGCCGGCATGGAGAAGGCGGTGGCGATGGTGTCCGGCGCGCTGCCCCGCGCAGTGAGAGTGGTGACGGTCGCAGACGGCAAGGTCGATCCAGCTGCGCTTCTCGGCTTGGGCGTCGGCACCGAGGACGACATCGAGAACCGCAAGACGCTCCACGACGACGAATTGGAGCACGACCACGATGACTTCGAAAGCTTCGTCGTGGACATGGGTGAGGTCGGCGATCCTGCCTCTGCCGCGAACCGCATCGCCGCGGTTGCCGAAGCCCATAACATCTTGCGGATGAAGGGCTTTTTGGCTGTCACCGGGAAGCCGATGCGGCTCTTGATCCAGGCGGTCGGCCCCCGCGTCAGCCACTATTACGACAAGCCGTGGGGCGGGTCTGAGCCGCGCCAGGGGAGCCTCGTGGTGATCGGCCTGAAAGGCCTCGACCGTGTCGCGGTGGTGAAATCTCTCGCAGGCTAGGCCATGCATCTCCTCCAAACCACGTCAGCAACCCTCGACGACATCGTCGAACCGCGCGACCTCGGTCAGACGCCGGGCGACATCGTCGTTCTGTCCTTCGCCGACAGCGATCTTTTCGGGCTTGCCTCTGCGTATGCGGCCGAGAAGAAGAACCTCCCGAGCCTGAGGCTCGCGCATCTGCGCGACCTGCGCCATCCGATGTCGATCGATCTCTGGATCGACAAATGCGCGCGGCACGCCAAGGTGATCGTGGTGCGGCTGCTCGGCGGACTCGACTGGTGGCGCTACGGAGTCGATGCGCTCTCTGCCATGGCGCGCGAACGCGACATCACGCTTGCTGTCCTTCCCGGCGACGATCGCGACGACAAGCGCCTCGATGAGGCCTCGACGTTGGCGCCTGGCGAACTTGCGGCGCTTCTCGCTTATTTCCGCGAAGGCGGGCAGGAGAATTTGCGGGCTTTGCTTCGCCGCCTCGCTACCTATGCAGGCTATTCATTCCCGGCTCAAGAGCCGCGAGCCCTCCCACGCATGGGTGGTTATCTGCCGGGCACCGGCGCGGTCTCTCTCGATCAACTTTGCGCGGCGTCTGGGCGAGCCGTCGTTCCGATCCTGTTCTACCGCGCGCTGCTCGCCGCCGACACTGCGCCAATCGATTCACTTTGCGGCGCGCTCGCCGCGCGCGGACTCGCTCCGGCGCCACTCTTCGTTCCCAGCCTAAAGGATTCTGAAGCCAGCGCATTCGTGCGGGACGCGTTGCAACGTCTCGCCCCCGCGGTGGTGGTCACCACCACAGCCTTTGCTGCCGGCGGCGACGGCGAGGCTTCCGCGCTGGACGCGACGGACGCGCCGATCCTGCAAGGGGTGATCACCACGACACGGCGCGCGGCATGGCAGCAGAGCCCGCGCGGGCTTGGGCCAGCCGATCTCGCCATGCATGTGGTGCTGCCAGAGCTTGACGGACGCGTGCTCTTGGGCGCCATCGCCTTCAAGGATGCGCTGCCAGCCGACGACGCGCTCGGCTTCACCGCGTTTGCCAGCCGACCCGAACCTGACCGCATTGCTATCGTGGCTGACCGCGTTGCAGCCCTCGTTCGCCTGAGGAGGCTGCCGCGCGGCGAACGCCGCGTCGCCATTCTGATGCCTGACTATCCTGCCGCCGGCGGGCGTACAGGCTACGCGGTCGGTCTCGATGTGCCGCAGAGCATCGTCGCGCTGCTCTCCGACCTTGCTGCCGCGGGCTATGACGTACGCGATAGGACAGAGAATTCCCGAGCGCTGCTCGAGCAACTGGAACTCGGTGCGCGGGAGCCCGCCCTTTCACTCGCCGGCTACTCCCGGCTCCTCGCCGAATTGCCCGCCGAGATCGGCCGCCGCATCACTGCAGCGTGGGGCGATCCGGAAAACGATCCCGATTTCCGCGACGGCGCCTTCCGTTTCCGCGCCGGGCGCTTCGGCAACATCCTGGTCGCCTTGCCACCTGAGCGCGGCAATGTGCATGAACGGCGCGCCAGCTATCACGATCCGGCGCTTCCCCCGCGCCATGCGCTTATCGCCTTCGGCCTTTGGCTCAGGCACAGCTTCAAGGCTGATCTGCTCCTGCATATGGGCGCGCACGGCACGCTCGAATGGCTACCGGGAAAGGCCGTGGCGCTCACAGGCGCCTGCTTCCCCGAGGCGGTGGTCGGGCCGCTGCCGGTGATTTACCCCTTCATCGTGAGCAATCCGGGTGAGGCCGCGCAGGCCAAGCGCCGCATCGCCGCAGTGACCATTGGCCATCTGCCCCCACCTCTTACCGAGGGCAGCCTGTCAGGCGCAGCGCGCGAACTGGAACGCCTGGTCGATGAATATGCCATCGCCGACGGGCTCGACCGCAGGCGGCGCGAGCGCCTCGCCAAGCTCATTATCGACACCGCGCGAGACAGCGGCCTGGCACGCGAGGCCGGCGCCGAACGCGACCTCCATCCCGACGAAGCCCTGCGCAAGATCGATGCCTGGCTGTGCGATCTCAAGGACCTCGCCATCAAGGACGGGCTGCACGTCTATGGCCGCATCTTTGCCGAGACCACCGACCCGCAATGGCAGGCAAGCGCCGACGCCGAGCGCGAGGCTCTTATCACTGCGCTCGACGGCAAGCGCGTGGCGCCAGGCCCCGCTGGCTCGCCGCAGCGTGGCCGCCGCGACGTAGTGCCCACCGGGCGCAATCTGTTCACTGCCGACCCGCGCCTTCTGCCCACGCCGACCGCAATGGAGCTTGGCCGCCTCGCCGCAGGCGAGGTGATCCGTCTCTATCTCCAGACCCACGGCGAGATGCCGCGCGCACTCGTGATCGACCTGTGGGGGAGCGCAACGCTCAGAACCGGCGGCGAGGAGATCGCCCAAGGTCTTGCGCTCATGGGCTGCCGCCCCGTTTGGGACGGCGCCACCGGCCGCGTCACCGGTATCGAGGTTCTGCCATGCGCCGCCATGGGTCGTCCGCGGGTTGATGTCACCTGGCGCATCTCGGGGCTCTTCCGCGATCTCTTCCCGGCGCAGATCGCGCTGCTCGATGCCGCGACGCGGCTCGTTGCCGAACGCGAGGAGGACGGCGACGAGAATCCTCTCGCTGCTGCAGCCCGCGTCGCTCGCGGCGGCAGGCTCGACCGCATCTTCGGCAACGCTCCAGGCGCCTACGGCGCGGGCACCGAAGACCTGCTGGGCTGCGACACAGATGAGGCCGATATCGGCGCAGCCTATCTCGCCGCTACCTCCCACGCCTATGGTGGCGCCGAAGGCGAGGGTAGGCCCGATGTCGGCTTTGCTAAGCAAGTGGCGAGCGCCGACTTGCTCTTGCACCCAAGCAACGATCCGACCCGCGACCTGCTCGAAGGCGCAGAGGACGTGGCGCATATCGGCGGTTTTGCCGCTGCCGCTTCTTTGCTCGGTCGCGCGCCGGATTTCGTCGTGCTCGATACAACCAACCCTGGACAGCCCCGAGCGCGCACGCTGCCTCAGGCGCTCGCCCGCATCGTGCGCGGCCGCGCTACCAATCCGCTCTTCATCGAAGGCATGATGCGCCACGGCGCGCGCGGCGCGGCCGAGCTCGCCGAGACCGTGGACCGGCTGGTCGATTTCGCCGAGACCACCGGCGCAGTCTCGAGCGCCCTGTTCGATCTCGTGCACGAGACCTATCTCGCCGACCCCGAAATTCGCGAGTTCCTGTTGCGCGAAAACCCCGATGCCGCGCAGGCGATCGCGGAACGGCTCGAGGGCGCGCGGCGGAAAGGGCTGTGGCACCCGCGCCGAAACGACATCGCTTTGACAAAGATGCACGCGGAGGCCTCGGCATGACCGCGCTTCACATCCGCGGCGACTGCCCGCGTCTGGCAGAGCCCATGCAGACCGGTGACGGCCTTCTCGCGCGCCTCGTGACTGCGGGGCCAATCCCCATCGATGCCTTTGCTGCATTCTGCGCCGCCGCGCAGAAGCACGGCAACGGCATCTTGGAGATCAGCGCACGGGGCAACCTGCAAGTGCGCGGACTCACGCCGGATTCCGCGCCGCTGTTTGCCTCCGCCGTCGCAGAACTCGACATCGAGCTTTGCGATAGCGTGCCGGTGATCTCAAGCCCGCTTCCCGACGATCCGACGGCACTGATCGATGGTGACGCGCTCGCCTCGGCGCTTCGCCGCGCTATCGCCGCGCGTGGGCTTGTGCTCGCGCCGAAAGTGTCTGTGATTGTCGACGGAGGCGGGCGGCTTCATCTCGATGCGCTCACCGCCGATCTGCGCTTGCGCGCAATTGAGACGGAGGAAGGCATCAAGCTTCATGTTGCACTCGCGGGTGATGCAGCATCTGCGACGCCGCTCCGCTTTGTTGCGCCCCAAGAGGCGATTAACGCCGCCATCAGCGTCCTCGCGCTGATCGCATCGCGCGGCGCCGCGGCGCGGGCTGCCGATCTGCTGCAAAGCGAGGGCATCGGCATCTTCCGTGCGGTGGCTCGATCTAGACTGGAGGCCGCGCTCCCTCTGCCAAAACGGCCACGCGCGGAGCCGATCGGGCTGCACAGGCTAAGGGGCGGGCAATGCGCCATCGGTGTGGCGCTTGCTTTCGGTCATGCCTCGGCCGGCGACTTGATGGCATTTGCCCGTGTAGCTCGTATAAACGGTGCGACCTGGGTGAGACCTGCTCCGGGTCGCGCTCTTCTTCTTGGGCCTATCGATGAGATGGCCGGCTTCGTGCTTGCAACGGCGGCGGACGATCTCGGCTTCGTGGTGGATGCGCGCGATCAGCGCCGCCGCATCGTCGCATGTCCCGGCGCGCCATCCTGCGCCTCAGGCTTGATCGAGGCGCGACGGCTTGCAGCGCGGCTCGCCGAGCATTTGCCGCCTTCCCGCGACGGCATTGCCGTCCACGTCTCTGGCTGCGCCAAGGCTTGCGCCCATCCCGGTGCCGCTCCTCTCACCATCGTCGGCACGGGCCAAGGCTGCGGCATCGTCCGTAACGGCTCAGCCCGCGCCACGCCGCAACGCTACGTCGATCCGGCTGATCTCATCGCCCAAGTTCGGTACGCGCAACAGCCGAGGGAAACCGTCGATGCTTAAGCAGGACTATCTCCGGAACGGCGCCGCCATCTATGAGCGCTCCTTCGCAATCATCCGCGCAGAGGCCGACCTCTCGCGCTTCACGCCGGAAGAAGCCGAGGTCGCAGTGCGCATGATCCACGCCGCAGGTCAGGTCGAAGTCGCCGGCTTGATCGAATTTGCGCCCGAGTTCGTGTCAGCAGCCCGCAAGGCGTTGCGCGGCGGCGCACCGATCCTGTGCGACTCCGAGATGGTTGCGCACGGCGTCACTCGCGCGCGGCTCCCTGCCAAGAGCGAAGTCATCTGCACGTTGCGCGACCCACGCGTCCCGGATCTTGCCGCGAAACTCGGCACTACGCGCTCTGCCGCCGCGCTCGAACTGTGGCGCGATAAGCTTGCGGGCGCTGTGATCGCCATCGGCAATGCGCCGACCGCGCTATTTCGCCTGCTCGAAGTGTTGGAGGCGGGTGCCGCCAAGCCGGCTGCGATCATCGGCATTCCCGTAGGCTTCGTCGGCGCAGCCGAATCGAAAGAGGCGCTCGCGGCGAACGTGTCAGGCGTGCCTTACCTCATCGTGCGTGGCCGCATCGGCGGCAGCGCTATGACGGCGGCCGCAGTCAATGCACTCGCCAAGGAGGGAATATGACCACGGGGCGCCTCATCGGCGTGGGCGTAGGGCCCGGCGATCCAGGGCTGCTCACGCTGAACGCTATCGCTGCGCTCAATGCAGCCGACGTGATCGCCCATTTCGCCAAGGCAGGAAACGCGAGCAACGCGCGAACCATCGCGGCAAAGCACCTCAAACCTGGCGTCGAGGAACTGTCGTTGCTCTATCCGCTGACGACCGAGATCTCCAAGGAGGATGCAGCCTATCGCGAAACGCTGCGCGAGTTCTACGATAGTGCGGCTGCACAAATCGCCGGGCATCTCGACCAAGACCGCACAGTCGCCGTGATCGCCGAGGGCGATCCCCTGTTCTACGGCTCCTACATGCATCTCCATGTGCGGCTCGCCCCGCGCTATCCGACCGAGGTGGTCGCCGGGGTGACCGGCATGTCCGGCTGCTGGTCGGCCATCGGCGAGCCAATTGCGCAAGGCGACGACGTGTTCACCGTGCTGCCCGGTACGCTGCCCGAGTACGAGCTCGAGCGCCGCCTCGCCGATGCCGACGCCGCGGTGGTGATGAAGATCGGCCGCCATCTCGCCAAGGTGCGACGCGCGCTCGATCGCGCCGGCCGGCTCGAACGCGCGATCTACGTCGAACGCGGCACCATGACCAACGCCGCTGTCATGCCTCTCGTCGACAAGCTCGATACCTATGCGCCCTACTTCGCCATCGTGCTGGTGCCGGGCTGGGAGGCGCGGCCATGAGCGGCAAGCTCTCAATCGTCGGGCTCGGGCCCGGCGATGACCGCTACCTCACGCGCGAGGCGCTCGATGCGCTCGCTAAAGCTGAAGCGCTCTACGGCTATGGGCCTTATCTCGACCGCGTTCCGTCGCGGAAAGGCCAATCGCGGCATGCTTCCGACAATCGCGAGGAAGCGGCACGCGCCCGCGCCGCGCTAAGCCGCGCGGCGTCAGGCGCCAATGTAGCCATCGTGTCAGGCGGGGACCCTGGCGTATTCGCCATGGCGGCTACGGTGTGCGAGGAGATTGCGGTCGGCCCCGACTCGTGGCGCGCGCTCGATGTCGCCATCGTTCCCGGCATTACTGCCATGCTTGCGGTCGCTGCCCGCGCAGGAGCGCCGCTCGGGCACGATTTCTGCGCGCTGTCGCTGTCGGACAATCTCAAGCCGTGGGAGCTGATCGAGCGTCGCCTCGATGCGGCCGCCGGCGCCGGCTTCGTCATCGCGCTTTACAATCCTGTCTCCCGCGCGCGACCGTTACAGCTCAGCAAGGCGCTCGCGCGGCTCGCCCGCCATCTGCCGGCTGCGACGCCCGTCATCTTCGGTCATGCGATTGGGCGCAGCGATGAAAGCCTCGCGGTAACCACGCTCGCTCACGCAGGCGACACGCTTGCCGACATGGCGACGCTCATCATCGTGGGATCGCGCGAGACGCGCGTCATCGCCCGCGAGGGCCGTGCGCCGCTCGTCTACACGCCGCGTGCCGTCGAGGAGGCGATCGCATGATCGAGCCAGACGAGCGCCTCCTCTACCGTCGCGACGGAGGAAACCTCTGGCAGCGCCGGGCGCGCCAACATGATCACCGGAAGCTGGAGCGTCCGCGCCGCGGCGATCTTGCCGTAGGTCGCGCTCCCGCCGCTGTTCTTCGCCACCACCACATCAATGCGGTGGCGCTTGAGCAGCGCGCGGTCCTCGGCCTCGCTAAACAGTCCGCGCGCGGCGATATAGATTGCGTGCGGCACGGCGAGCGGCGGGTCGACCGGATCGACGCTGCGGATGAGATAGACGTGCTGCGGCGCTGCCGTGAAAGGCTGAAGCTCTTTCCGGCCAAGCGCGAGGAACACGCGGCGCGGCGCCTGCCCGAGCGCGCGCACCGCCTCATCCATCGTCGCAACCTCGACCCAGCTATCGCCATCGACCTTGGTCCACGCCTTACGTCTAAGCGCAACGAGTGGCACGCCGGTTGCGCGCACAGCCTCGGCCGCGTTGGCCGAGATGGTCGCGGCGTAAGGGTGTGTCGCGTCGATCAGCGCGTCGATCCGCTCATCGCGAAGATAAGCGGCCAAACCGTCAGCGCCGCCGAAACCGCCGATGCGCACCGGGACAGGCTGCGGCAGGGGGTTCGCGGTGCGGCCTGCGAGCGACAGTGTCACGGTCACGCCTGGGCGCTTGGCGAGCGCGTCGGCAAGCAGTCTCGCCTCGATCGTGCCGCCAAGGATGAGGATGCGGCTCGTGCGCGCTGAACGGACCATGCCGGACCCTGCCTCACCGAAGCGATGGCTGTCCATCGTCGGCATCGGCGAAGACGGCATCGACGGCCTGAGCCCAGTTGCCCGCGGCCTGGTCGCGGGCGCCGAAATCGTGTTCGGCGGCGAGCGTCACCTCAAGCTTGCGAACCAGCTGATCCGCGGAGAGGCAAAGCCCTGGCCTAGCCCGTTCTCGCGCGCGGTCAGTGAAGTCTTGGCCGAGCGCGGGCGCCAGGTTTGCGTGCTCGCTTCCGGCGACCCTTTCTTCTATGGCGTAGGCTCGGTGCTTGCGAACCACGTCACGCCCGAGGAGACGGTGGTGGTGCCAGCGCCGTCGGCCTTCAGTCTCGCTGCCGCGCGGCTCGGCTGGGCCCTCCCCGACATTGCGCTCGTCTCGGTGCACGGGCATGAGCTCGACCGCATCCGCCCGCATCTCCATCCCGGCGCTCGCGTGCTGGCTTTGACCTCCGACAGCGAAGGTCCTGCCGCGCTTGCGCGACTCCTGGCCGAGCTTGGCTTTGGCGCCTCGCGTCTCACGATGCTCGAAGCACTGGGCGGCGCGAGCGAGCGCGTCCGCGCCACGACGGCAGCGAGCTTCGACCTTGCGGACATCGCCGCGCTCAATACCGTCGCCATCGAGGTGGAGGCTGCACCTGGCGCGCGGATCATCGCCTTTAGCGCAGGCCTAGACGATGCGCTGTACGAGCATGACGGCCAGATCACCAAGCGCGAGATTCGCGCCATTACCCTGTCGTCGCTCGCGCCGCTGCGCGGACAATTGTTGTGGGACATTGGTGCTGGCTCAGGCTCAATCGCCATCGAGTGGATGCTGGCTCACCCATCAATGCGGGCCATGGCAATCGAAGCGAGGGAGGATCGCGCCGCGCGCATCCGCCGCAACGCCGCGGCCTTCGGTGTGCCTGGACTAGAAGTCCTCCAAGGCCATGCGCCCGAAGTTTTGCGCGGGCTTGCTACTCCAGATGCGGTCTTCATCGGCGGAGGGGCGAGCACTCAAGGCGTGCTCGATGCGGCAATCGCAGCCCTCCGGCCTCGAGGCAGGCTTGTCGTCAATGCCGTCACGCTCGAGACCGAGGCCGAACTCGCCGCGCGCCACGCGGGCCTGGGCGGCACGCTCACGCGCATCGCCATTTCACGCGCGGAAGCCGTTGGCGGCAAGACGGGATGGCGCGCCGCGATGCCCGTGACGCAATGGGTATGGGTGAAACCGTGATCGTGGCCGGCATCGGCTGCCGCAAAGGAGCTTCGCCCGCCGAGATCGAGGCCGTGATTGCAGCCGCGCTCGAACGCGCGGGCTTTGCCCAGGACAAGCTCGGTGCCATCGCCACCCCGGCAGACAAGGGCGTGGAAGCAGGCATCGCTGCCGTTGCTCTGCTCTACGGCTTGCCGCTCCTGTTCGTCCCGACGCCTGATCTCGAAGCCGCGGCTGCGCGCTGCGAGACGCACTCGCAGCGCTCCCTCGCGGTCAAGGGCGTGCCGTCAGTCGCCGAAGCCGCAGCTCTCGCCGCCGGGGGTCCTGACGCGAAGCTGCTCCTGCCGCGCGTCGCGGTCGGGCCTGCAACTTGCGCGCTCGCCGAGACTGGATCCGCGCCATGACCGTTCATTTCATCGGTGCGGGACCTGGCGCTGCCGACCTCATCACCGTGCGCGGGCGCGATCTCCTCGCGCGGTGCCCCGTCTGCCTCTACGCAGGCTCCATTATTCCTCATGCGCTGTTGGCCCATTGCCCATCTGGCGCCCGCATCGTGAATACGGCGCCGATGTCGCTCGACGAGATCGAGGCGGAGTTCGTTTCCGCGCAGGAGCAAGGCCTCGACGTGGCGCGGCTGCAATCGGGTGATCTTTCGGTGTTTAGCGCATTAGCAGAGCAGCTGCGGCGGCTTGACCAGCACGGCATTCCCTACACGCTGACCCCGGGCGTTCCGGCCTTCGCCGCGGCAGCGGCCGCGCTCGGTCGCGAGCTGACCGTGCCTGAGATTGCGCAAAGCGTGGTGCTGACCCGCATCCCAGGCCGCGCCTCGCGCATGCCGGAAGGCGAAACCCTCGCCGCTTTCGCTGCGACCGGTGCCACGCTTGCAATTCATCTTGCCATCCATGCCCTCGACAGAGTCATCGCCGAGCTGATCCCGTTCTATGGCGCGGACTGCCCGGTGGCCGTGGTGGCCCATGCAAGCTGGCCGGAGGAAAAGATCGTGCGCGGCACGCTCGGCGATATCCCGTCGAAGCTCGCGGCGGAGCCCATCGAGCGCACAGCGCTGATCCTGGTTGGCCGCGCCTTGGCAGCGGAAGACTTTCGCGACAGCGCGCTTTACGACGCCGATTATCGCCGCCGCTTCCGCGGGGGTGCCGCATGAGAAGCCGCAAACGGCGCGCGGCCCACGAGCCTGCCCTCGCGGTCGAACAAAACGACCTCGATTTCGATGTCCTTGCCCGCAACGACGGCAGTGGCGGCCTCACGGGCGGCACTCGCCACTTCGTCGCCGAGCGCGACGCCTTCGGCCTCGGCATGAACGAAGGCTTCAGCCGCTGTATTGGCAGTGAGAATGTACGCGGCAAGGTCGCGCGAGCCGCCTGCACGTTCGGCAAGCTTGGCGAGCGCCACGAGGTCGACCGAACCGCGTTTGGAGTGAAGATCGAGCAGCCCTTGGGCGAGCTTGGTCATCTTGCCGACGCCGCCGGCAATGGTCACCCGCGGCACCGGATGGCTGCGCAGATATTTCAGCATGCCGCCGACGAAGTCGCCCATGTCGATCAGCGCTATCTCGGGGAGGCCGTACATTCGTTGCACCGCCCTCTCGGATTCCGCACCCGTCGAGCCAGCGACATGCGTGAGCCCTGCCGCGCGCGCGACGTCGATTCCGCTCCTGATCGCCTGGATCCAGGACGAGCAGGAATAAGGAATGACGATTCCCGTGGTGCCGAGGATCGAGAGGCCACCAATGATACCGAGCCGGCCGTTCATCGTCTTGGCGGCCAGCGCCTCCCCGCCTGGGATGGCGATCTCGACCTCGACATCGCCTGGATCACCGTTTGCCGCGGCGATCTCGGCAATCGCCGCGCGTATCATCTGCCGCGGCACGGGGTTGATGGCGGGCTCGCCCGGCGGCACCGGGAGTCCCGCACGCGTGACTGTGCCGACGCCTTCGCCGGCCCTGAAGCTAACCCCGCTGCCTTGCGCGCCACGGCGGACGGTGGTGAGGACGAGCGCGCCGTGGGTCACGTCAGGGTCATCGCCGGCGTCCTTGACCACGCCCGCGGTTGCGGACCCCTCACCGCGAACCGTCGTGGCGAGCGCGAAGGCAGGGCGTCCGCCGCCGCGCGGCAGCGTGACCTCGACCGGATCGGGAAACTCGCCGGTGAGCAGCGCGGTATAGGCGGCCTTGGCGGCTGCCGTAGCGCAGGTTCCTGTGGTCCAGCCGCGGCGAAGCGGGGATGCCTTCGTTGCCATGGCCCCCGCTATAACGCCCCGGGACGCAGCGGTCACTTGACGTGGTGGGCCGGATGACGGCCCGCGGTCTCATCGTCGCCGCGCCGCGCTCCGGCGCAGGCAAGACCACGGTGACGCTTGGCTTGCTTGCGGCGTTGAAACGGCGCGGGCTTGCCGTGCAAGCGGCCAAGGCCGGCCCCGACTATATCGACCCGGCCTTCCACCAAGCCGCGACCGGCAGAAAGAGCGTCAATCTCGACAGTTGGGCCATGCGGCCCTCGCTGCTCGACGCGCTAGTAGTCGAGGCCGCTTCGCGCGCCGATATGCTCGTGATCGAAGGCGTCATGGGCCTGTTCGATGGGATCGATGCCGCCGCAGGCCGGACTGGCTCGACTGCCGACCTTGCCGCCCGTTTCGTCCTTCCGGTCTTGCTGGTCATCGATGTCTCGGGGCAGTCGCAATCCGCAGCGGCGCTCCTGCGCGGCTTCGTCACCCATGATCCGGAGGTGAAGATCGGCGGTGTCGTGCTCAATCGCGTCGGCAGCGAGCGGCATCGCAAATTCGTGGCCGACGCCATCGCAGCATCGGGCATCCCCGTTCTCGGCTCGGTGCCGCGTGATGAGATGATCGCTCTGCCAGAGCGGCATCTTGGCCTCGTTCAGGCCGGCGAGCATGGAGACCTTGCTGAACGGCTCGACCGCCTCGCGGCAATCGCCGAGACCCACCTCGACCTGGATGGCATCCTGAGGCTTGCCGTCCCGCCACATCTCGCTGAGGCAAAGCAGGCAACGGCCCTTCCGCCGCCCGGATCGCGCATCGCACTCGCGCAGGATGCTGCTTTCACCTTCGTCTATCCACATCTTCTCGATGGTTGGCGGCGCGCAGGTGCGGAGATCGTGGCTTTCTCTCCCCTTGCCGACGAGCCGCCGCCGAAGGATTGCGATTCCTGCTGGCTGCCTGGCGGATACCCTGAGCTGCACGCGGGCCGGCTCGCGGGCGCTCACAAATTCCGCGACGGCCTCGCCCGCTTTGCCGCGACACGGCCGGTGCACGGCGAGTGCGGGGGCTACATGGTTCTTGGCGAAGTGTTGGAAGATGCCGACGGCATCAGCCACCCCATGGCTGGCCTGCTCGGGCACGCCACGAGCTTTGCGCGGCGCAAGCTCCATCTCGGTTATCGCGAGGCAACGCTGCTCGCCGACAGTCCCATCGGACGAGCAGGCTCGCGGCTGCGCGGACACGAGTTCCACTATGCGGCGCTAGTCGCGACCGGTGACGACGAGCCTTTAGTCGAGCTTGCCGACGGACAGGGCCAGAGACTCGGAAACTCGGGGAGCCGGCGCGGGCACGTCACCGGTACCTTCTTCCACGCCATCGCCGCCGCCTAATCCTCAACTCTCTTTGTCGGACACCTTCGCCTCGGCAAAGGTTGCCATGCCGGTATGGCAGGCGAGCGCCGCGCGAAGCACAAGCACGGCGACCGCGGCGCCAGACCCTTCGCCAAGCCGCATGTCGAGATCGAGCAGAGGATGAAGCCCGAGTTCATCGAGCAGCAGGCGATGCCCGGCCTCGGCCGATCTGTGCCCGGCGCGGGCATGATCAAGCGCATCAGCGCGGAGCTTCGCAAGCGGTGCGACCGCGGCCGTCGACACGAATCCATCGATCAGCGCCGGCACGCGCGCATGCCGCGCGGCGAGGCACGCGCCAAGGAGTGCGGCGAGCTCGCGCCCGCCGAGCGCCGCGGCGATGCGCAAAGGATCGTCGAGGATCGGTGCATGACGAGCGAGCGCGTCATCGATCACCACTTGCTTGCGCCTCAGG
>JBKOWI010000116.1:0-3430 GCA_046724315.1 Pseudomonadota bacterium
GATAGAACCGCGGGTCTCGTGGGCTCGGAGATGTGTATAAGAGACAGACATTGGATGGACAGCTCCGCCCATCATCGCAACTCGCCGCGTAAAGGGCAGAAGTCAACGATCCGCCCGATACGGAAGAGACGACATCGACGCTGCTCAAGAGCCCGAGGCGCTGGAACTCGAACATGATCGCAGCGGAGAGCACCGCCGAGCGGATCCCGCCTCCCGAAAGCGTCAGCCCGACGAAGTTCCGGTCCTTGGGTATGTGGACGCAAGGATCGCCTTCTCCCCCATAGACGAGCCAACGGCGACATGCCGCAACCTCCTCTGCGGAAGGACAATTCGAGCCACCGTGAGCGCATTGAAAGTCGAACTGCCACGGCACCGCCATGGTCGCGTTGAACGAGCCTGGACCTTTCGCCTCACTGCTTTGGGCCGGTTTATTCACGTAAGCGCCCGTTGGCACGATCGCGCAACCGACCGTAGCGAACAGAAGCATCGTCCAGGCTGTGGAACGCGACGCCCTTTTAACGCAACCGACTGATCCGCGGTCACGAACCAGTGAACTTGCCGGCACGCTCCGCCCCTTGCGTTGTGCCCTAGCGCTGTTCAAAAGGCGATCAGGAATGAAAAAATGTACACCTTTACCGCGATTTGCAAAGCCCTTTTCAGGATGTACACGCCTGGATTTAGGGTTAACGGCTCGTTACTTTCAACTCACGCCGGCACGGTCCAGCGGTGATGCATGATCACGTTGCCATAGTTCGAACTGCGAAGAACCGGTCGGCCATCAAGCAAACCTTGCTCGACATCAATAAAGGCTGCTCCCTGGACATGGTCCTGAACTTCGCCGTCGAGTGACACGGTTGCATCGATGCGGTACCGACCAGGGACTAGCAGAAGTTCGCCAATTTGGCAGCAGAATGCGGCTTCCGCCGTGTGCATCGAGTCATTGAGGCCGTGCTCGGAGGAATCGAAATAGGTCACGGGTTGGCCGAGCTGGTCGTAGATGTCGAAAGAGCAGCTCAGGCCCGGCCTCGCGTGATCGATCGACAGAATCACCCGCGTAGGCCGACCGGTGGCGATCGCTCGGCCTGAGCCGTTATCGCCATTGATCTCGATTCGGGTCAGTCGTACCGAACCCTTCCCGCTCCGCTCGGGAACATCCGCGAGGTTGAACGCGGCGTTTCGGCCGATCCGGTCCAAGTAGGCGCCGACCACGGACGAGGTCGGCCCTTCCGCGACCAGCCGCCCCGCATTGATGAGAATCGCCCGGTTACACAGCTTCTGGACCATCGCCATGTTGTGGCTGACGAACAGCACGGTGCGACCGTCATGGACCACGTCATGCATCTTGGCGACGCACTTGTTCTGGAAACCGATGTCGCCAACGGCCAGTACCTCATCGGCAATCAATATGTCCGCGCGCAAATGCACCGCGACAGCAAAGGCGAGACGGACATACATGCCGCTCGAATAGTGCTTCACCGCCGTATCGATGAACGGACCCACCTCGGCAAAGCCGACGATCTCGTCAAAACGCGCGGCTATTTCGGCGCGGCGCATTCCCAGGAGGGCACCGTTGAGAAAGACGTTGTCCCGGCCGCTGAGATCGGGATGGAAGCCGGTGCCGATCTCAAGCAGAGCGCCGATTCGCCCGCGCACCTCGGCTTGTCCTTCTGTTGGCTCGGTGATGCGCGAGAGAATTTTCAGCAGCGTGCTCTTGCCAGCCCCATTGGAGCCGATGATTCCGAAGGCAGCCCCTTCCGGCACGCTGAACGAAACGTCGCGAAGGGCCCAGAACGTCTCCCACGAGCGGAAAAGGCGCCGCTTTGTCTCGCGGCGGCGGTATCGCTTCCCCAATGCCTCGACTTTGATGACCGGCGCGTCCATACGGTTTAGTTCATCCGGTGTGGCTTAATAGAAGATACATGCCGCCGGTCCGCCGAACCGCCGGCCAAACAAGGTCTCCCCAATCTCGCTTGCCCCCTTGCAGAAGCTCACGCATCTCTGGCACGCAATGCGGGAAACAGCCATATCGGAGACGGGGATCGGCTCTACGCAATGAGAGTTACCGCGCTCGTCGTTACCTATAACCATCGGCCATTCATCGCCGAGGCGCTGGAGAGCACATTACGGCAGGAGACCCGATTTCCTTACGAGATCCTGGTCAGCGAAGACTGCTCGACCGATGGCACCCGCGAGGTGGTAATCGAATACCAGCGGCGTCACCCTCAGCGAATCCGGCTGATTCTGTCGGAGCAGAACCTCCGCAGCAACGCAGTCGTAGCGCGCGGCATAAGGGCTGCGCGGGGCGAGTATGTCACGATTCTCGATGGCGACGACGTCTGGACCTCCCCGCACAAACTGCAGAAGCAAGCCGATTTTCTCGAAGCCAACCCGGACTGCGCCCTCTGTTTCCACAATGCCGAGGTCGTACACGAGGACGGCAGCCGTGCGCCCTGGCTGTGGACCCCGCCCGGCCAGAAAAGAATTTCCACCATCGAAGACATATGGCGGGGCAACTTCATCGCCACCGCCTCAGCAATGTTCCGAACCGCGGCCATCAAAGACGTCCCACCCTGGTACGACTCGCTGTTTCCCATCACCGATTGGCCGCTTTACATCCTGGCGGCCGAGCACGGCGCAATCGGGTATATCGACGAGGTCATGAGCCTTTATAGGTACCATGCGGGTGGCCTCTACTCCGCAAAGAGCGAAGCGCAGAAGCTCGACTCGACGGCCCGATTCTACCGAATAATGGACGTCAATACCGGCCGCCGATACCATGGCCTCATTCGTGCCGCGTATTCGACCTACTTCTTCGAATGGGCGGAGGAGTACTTCAGAAGGCGTGAACTGGGGCGTGCGCGGGCGTGCCTGTGGCGCAGTCTGTTGGGGGGCGGCGTTGGAGATGGAGTTTCGTGGCGCGCATTCACCCGGCTGACGGCGCGCGTCGCGCTGCAACCCTGGCGGCGGAACCGAGACTCGAGGGCCGCCGCGAGTTGATGGCGATTACAACTCACCGACCGCAGATCGAGCCTGTTCCGTTGGGAATCGCACGTCCACTCTGGTCGGTGATGATTCCGGCCTTCAACGCCAATGCGACGCTGCCCGACACCCTAGCGAGTATCCTGGCGCAGGACCCTGGACCTGCCGCCATGCAGATCGAAGTGGTCGACGATTGCTCCACCCGAGACGACACGCAGCGCCTCGTAGAGCACATCGGTGACGGGCGTATCGGCTTCTTTCGCCAGCCAAGAAATCTCGGTGTGGCCGGGAATCTCACCCAATGCATTCGGCGCGCCCGGGGCAAACTCGTGCATCTGCTGCATGCGGATGATCTGGTGGAACCGGGTTTTTACCTGAGCCTCGGGCAGGTGTTCGCCTCGCAACCTCATCTCGGCGCGGCGTTTTGCAGGCATCGCTTTATCGATGCGCA
>JBKOWI010000053.1:0-12286 GCA_046724315.1 Pseudomonadota bacterium
GAAATTCAGCGAGCAAAGCGGCATGGTGACGGGACCGAATGGCGCGATTCCTCGCGCGCGTTAGCAGTTATTCGAACCCAACTTGGTGCGCTGGCGGGGTTCGCGAAAACCAGCAGGGACGTTTCCAAGGCCATGGTAGCGATAAAGAAATAAGCATTGCAAGGTGGAAACCAGGTTGGGAAATCTTGGCAACCGCTTCGCCGCGGCGGGTGACTGCAAGCGCCAACATGCAAAAGAAGCCCCAGGCCCTGCCTGCCGCCCAACGCTTTCTGATTGTGGAAATCCTCACCGCGAGCTTATGCAATGCGGCCTGCTGTGATTAGGCTGGCTGCATGGGATTCTCGGCAGGCGCGGCCTTACGCTTCGGGTGGGAGACATTTAAACGCCGGCCGTGGTTCTTCATCGGATCGACTTTCCTCATCATGCTGGTTTCGGGTTTGATCGATGCCTTTGCGCGAGGTGTCGATGCGGCGATTTCGGGCTCGGCAGATGAGCCTTCGCTGCTCGGCAGCGTGATCAGCTTAGTAGGCGGCACGCTCATCAACATGGGTGCCACGGCATTCTATCTCGCCGCGCACGATAATCCCGATGCGGTCGATCTTTCTGCCTTGTGGCATCCGCGCCCATTCTTGAAATTTCTTGGCGCCTCCATTCTGCTGATGCTCGCGATCGTTGCCGGCGTCATCCTGCTGATCGTGCCCGGCATCATTTTCGCGCTTATGTTCATGTTCACGACCTTCATCGTGATTGACCGCGAGTTCGGTCCCATCGACGCGATGAAGGAGAGCCGGCGCATCACGCACGGCCATAAATGGAAGCTTCTCGGATTTACGTTGCTGCTGGTGCTGATAAACATCCTGGGATTGGCGGCGCTGGTCGTAGGGCTGCTCGTCTCGATCCCGGTGTCATCGCTCGCCTTTGTTTATGCCTATCGCCTGCTGGGCGGAAAAGCGGAACCGCGCCCGGTGGACGCAGCTCTCGCTGCCTGAGTCGGCGAGCCACCAAAAATTCGGAAAAAAAAGGCCTGCGCCTATTCAGCAGGCACGAGCGCACGCGCCTCGGCCTTGACGACCTCGGCGGCATTGCGCGGATTGCGATAGATAAACGGCTTCGGCGGCTCGGCAGCCTCCTCGCGGGCAAGCCGCACCATCTCGCCATGATAGGGCGAAAGCGCGCAAGCTGGGTCGGTGTTGCGCGGATCTCCAGTGATCGCCATGGCCTGGCACCGGCAGCCGCCGAAGTCGATCTCGCGAAAGGCGCAAGAGCGGCAGGGCTCCTTCATCCATGACGTGCCGCGGAAGGCGTTGAAGGCATCAGAGTTCAGCCAGATGTCGAGCAACGGCCGATCCTGCACATTATCGAAGTGCAGGCTCTTGATGGTCTCGGCGGCATGGCAGGGCAGCACTTTGCCGGCCGGAGTGATGTTCATGAAGCCCTTGGCCCATCCGCCCATGCAGGGCTTAGGGCGCTTCGCGTAATAGTCGGGAACGACCATGTCGATGGTGAGAATGCCTTTGAGGCGCTCGCGCTCGCGCTCGACAAGCTCGATCGACTGAATGGTTTGGTCGTAGGTCGGGATCAGCGCCGCGCGGTTGAGATAAGCCCAGCCATAATATTGCACATGCGCGATCTCGAGCCGTTGCGCGCCAAGCTTCACGGCAAGCTCGATGTAACGGCCGACATTGTGGATGTTCTGGCGGTGGATCGGAGCATTGATGGTGAGCGGCAGCCCGAGTTCGGTAACCCAACGAGCGACATCGAGCTTCTTCTGCGTGGCGCCCGGATAGGCGCCGATCCGCTCGGCGTTCTCGGCGTCGACGTCCTGGAACGAGATCTGCACATGGTCAAGCCCGCGCGACTTGAGATCTTCGAGCCGCGGACGGTTCAATGTCACGGCGGCGGTGATCAGGTTCGAGTAAAGGCCTGACTCGGACGTAGCCGAGACGATCTGTTCCAGGTCTTTGCGTGCCGTGGGCTCGCCGCCTGACAGATGGACCTGCAAGATGCCCATCTCGCCAGCTTGGCGCATTACCGAGACCCACATCTCGGTGGAAAGCTCCTTGTTGACACGCTCCAGCTCGATCGGGTTCGAGCAGTAGGAGCATTGCAGCGGACAGCGATGAGTGAGCTCCGCGAGCAGGCCGACAGGAGCGCGGGCGCACAGCGCCGCGGTCGCGTCTGCGCCGCCGACCACGCCCTCCGTCGGCTCATCATCGACGGCAAGCGTTTGGCAATGGCCGTTTCCCTTAAGCTCCTCGCTCATCCCTTTACATATCCCTTGTCGGCAAGGCCTTGGAGCAGATCGATCACATCGGCTCGGATCACATCCTTCGGTGCCGAATATTCCTGGGCCAGAGCCTCGACAATTTCCTCCACGGTCCTTTTGCCGTCGCAGAGCTTGAGCACCGCGACGGCTGTTTGGTCGGGCGTCAGAACGCGTTCCGGCGCCAGTAAAATCCAACGGCCTCGCCCCACATCGTGGCGGAGCTTGAGATACGCCGGCAATTTTGGCCGCGTCTCCGGACTGACCACGAGCCGTCCGGGCGACGGGGTTTCATCGCTCATGCCTTGCCCGGCACGAAGGCGCCGGGCGGGATCAGCCCGGGCTCGACATAGGCATAATGCAGCGCATCGAGCTGCGCCCACAGCACGTTACATTTGAACCGCAGCGCATCGAGCGCGGCCATCTGCGCCTCAGGCGTGCGCGCGTTGCGCTTCACATATTCCAAAGCAAAATTCGCATCGTCCGGCGCTTGCGTCAGGCGGCGCTTGAAATAGGCCATCACCTTGTCGCTGATGAAATCGTAGTTCTCGAGCATGCCGGAGATGCGCTCCTTGTGAATCTTGGGCGCGAACAGCTCGGTGAGCGAGGAAGCGACCGCCTCGACCAGCGTCTTCTCCCGCACGAAGTTGACGTAAGCCTCGACGGCGAAAATCGTCTCGGGAAGGGCGCCTTTTCGGGAGATGACATACTCGCGGTCGAGCCCAAGGCCATCGGTGAGCACGAGCCAGCGCTCGATCCCGCCTTCCTCCTCACCGTAACCGTCATGGTCCATGATGCGATGAATCCAGTCGCGCCTGAGCTGGCGATCATGGCAGCGGCTCATCAAGGCCGCGTCCTTGCGCGGAACGGCGGACTGGTAGCAGTAGCGGTTGAGCGCCCAGGCCTGCACCTGGCCCTTATTCAGCTTTCCGCCATGCAGCAACTTATGGAAGGGATGCTTGTCGTGGTAGCGCTCGGCGCCGATGGCGCGAAGCTCCTGCTCAAGCTCCTCGGGACTCATGATCTTGGTCACGGCATTGCCTCCCGCGTTGCCCAGTGCTTGGCGAGAAATCCGCGTCGCGGTTACTCGAAGCGACCGCCTCGTTGTACCTCGATGGCGTGGCAATAACTCCAAATTGCCAGCCACTTGTTCGCACGGAACCTACTTCCTCTTTCGTAATGTAGGTAGGCCCAATGAGCAGTGCATGATGCGTTTATGAACGCTGCATGGATACCACATTAAGGGAATCTGAATGAGAACGTCCGGCATACCGAATTGTTCAGGCGCCCCCAAAAACGAAGCGGCGACCAGGCGTAGCGCCTGATCGCCGCTGTCTGTTTCCGAGATAGAAGTGCGGATTAAGCGCGATCCAGTTCTGCCGGCAGGTAGCTCGTAACTTCCATGCCGGACTCCGTCTCCTCGATCGTCGGCTTGTGCCACTTACGCATTTGAAGATCTCCTTCCGCGAGTTGGGGCCAAGCATGGCCGGAGCAGCTGAACGTGTTTTTGCGAACCCGGAATTCGGCTGCCCGGCTCCACAATTTCACTATCCTTTCCCGCCATAATAACTTCCAATCGTATTTCCTTATAGAAAGCATAAGCCCCCCTTATCGCCATGGTGTCCCTTAGGCAGTTGCGCTACTTGGAGTCTTTGGCGGAAACACGCCATTTCGGCCACGCTGCTGAAGCCTGCGCCGTCAGCCAGCCAGCCCTCAGCATGCAGATCAAGGAGCTCGAGGACGAGCTCAAGATCAGCCTCGTCGAGCGGCGGAAGACGGGAATAGAGCTGACCGAGCAGGGCGAGGAAATCGCCCGGCGCGCGCGACTCATCCTCGCTTCGGTGCGCGACCTCGTCGACTATGCCAAGCACCAGGAGGGCGTGCTGTCGGGCGTTCTCAAACTCGGGGCGATCCCTTCGATCGCGCCCTACCTCTTGCCCGCCGCCTTGCCGGAGCTGCAACGGCGCTTCCCGGCGCTCAATCTGCAGCTCCGCGAGACGCTGACCGCGAATCTCGTTCGCGAGCTCGTGACCGGCGACCTCGACCTTATTCTAATCGCCTTGCCCATAGAGGATCCCGAGGTCGAGACGATTCATTTGTTCGACGACAGGTTCATCCTCGCTACCAAAGCGACGAGGAGGAACCAGCGGCCGCGTCGGGCGAGCGCCGAGATGCTCACGCACGACCGGCTACTGCTACTGGAGGAGGGCCATTGCTTGCGCGACCAGGCACTCTCGTATTGTCACATGCTGACGCCGGAGGCTCGCGACAGCTTCGGCGCCTCGAGTCTCGCTACCATCGTGCAGATGGTCGCAAATGGATACGGCATCACGCTCTTGCCGGAGATGGCGATTGCGAGCGAGATTCATACGGGCGGCGACATCCGGCTGTTGCGCTTTCGCGCACCAGAGCCCAAGCGCGAGATTGGGCTCGCCTGGCGCAAGACTTCTCCACGCAAAGCTGATTTCATCCAATTCGCGGAGCTGCTACGCGATGTCGCCCCGCGCTCCGGAACTCAAGCTCTCAAGTAGCGCCGCGCGGTGTAGCGCATTAATGATGACCTCGCGTAACGGAAAACGCGCTGGCGCGTTAAAGAGCGCATCGAACGCTAGGGAGGGAAATAGAGGGGCTAATGACGCTCGCGATTCAAATCGTCGTCCTGGTCGTCTTGGCGATCTACGCCAAGGCAGGGGCCGTAGCCTTGAAGCGGCCGATCTCCGACTTCTACGCAGGGGGCGGCGCCATCCCCGGCGTGCTCAACGGCATGGCGATTGCCGCAAGTTTCATAGCGGTCCTCACCTTTGCAAGCCTCGCGGGCGGGCTCGCCGAAGATTTAGAGGGACTGACGGCAGTCCTCATCGGCAGCACAGTGGGGTTCGTGCTGATCGCGTTTCTGCTTGCTCCGTATCTGCGCAAGTTCGGGGGCTACACAATTCCCGATTTCCTCGGGGAGCGGTTCGGCGGGACGGGCGTACGTCCACTCGCGGTGATCGCGGTGCTCTTATGCTCCTTCCCGGCGCTTGCACTTGCAGTCTTGGGCATCGCCATTCTTGCTGAGCGGATCTTTGGCATCGACGCCGCTACTGGCCTTGCAGTCAGTGGGGCAATGATCTTGTTGTGCACGATTGTGGGCGGCATGCGATCGGCGACTTTCAGCCAGGCCGCGCAATACGCCGTGCTGCTGATCTCCTCTCTCGCCGCGCTCGCATTGCTGTTGTGGAAGCAGGGAACGTGGCTTCCTGATCCCGGCTTGGTCGATGCCGTTGTCGGGCGCTTCAAACGCGAGACCTTCACGGCGGCTGATCCGGTCAATCGCTTTGCCCTTGGCTTTTGCCTTGCTGCCGGCGTGGCCTCGCTGCCGCACCTCCTGATGCGAAGCTTTGTTTCGCGCTCAGTCGCTGAAGCGCGGACATCGTTCCTGCTCGGCTTGCCCTTCGTCGCCGTGCTCTGTATTGCCGCGCCGGCCTATCTTCCGCTGTTCAGCCACGCGCCGATCAACCCATCCGACGTCGCTGCAGTTAGTTGGTTCGTGCTGATCGCGATCGGAGGCATCTCGGCCTGCCTCGCACTTGCGAGTGGGCTCGCGCTCGCGATCGCCAACGCGCTCTCCTACGACGTCTATTTCAAGGGCATCGATCTCACCGCCCCAACCGCGCGGCGGCTTTTCGTGGCTAGGGCTGCGATCTTGCTTGTGGCCGGACTGGCCGCGGCTGCCGCCATGGCGAGGCCAGGAATGTTGGTAACGATGGCTGGCGCAGCCTTCTCGCTTGCGGCGAGCGCCTTTCTGCCTGCGCTCCTGCTCGGCATCTGGTGGAAGCGGGCAACAGGCGAGGGGGCGCTTGCCGGCATGCTCGCAGGCCTTGCCGTGTGTCTCTATTACATGTTCGCACCGCGTTACTTTCCGTTTGCCTTCTACGAGACGTCGAGCTTCCTCTCCAATGCCACCCAAGACCAAGCGGCAAACTACGCGACACTCAGACAGAGCTACTATCTCGCCGATCCGGGAACGAGAGACGCCATTTTGGCCAACTGGGAGCAGACAGCGAGGGCAGTCGCCAATTGGTGGGGCGTGGCCCGAGCGTTTGCTGCACTATTCGCGGTGCCGGTCGGCTTTCTGGTGACGATTGGCGTAAGCCTGTTCACCACGGCGCCATCGCGAGACGTACAAAGCTTTGTCGAGGAGCTGCGCAGACCCGCCTCGACTTGACCCTATTGTGCAGGGGCGGGGGCGGTGCCGGCAGATTGCGATTGGGTTTCTTCGCCGAGCAGGCGGAACGAGTCGCGGAAGCGCTCCGCGTCATCGCCGGTAGCGTGGTTTCTCGGCCCTGCCGTCGCGAGGATGTAGATGCGATTTCCAGCGGGCACGATATCGACGAGATGATTGAGCTTGCCCTTGCCGTCGTCGGCGATCGCTTCGA
Organism: Pseudomonadota bacterium; assembly: GCA_046724315.1. Classification (GTDB taxonomy): domain Bacteria; phylum Pseudomonadota; class Alphaproteobacteria; order Rhizobiales; family Methyloligellaceae; genus Methyloceanibacter. The sequence continues at coordinate 6,682 of JBKOWI010000053.1, forward strand.
AACCTGAGCGGCCCGCCACAGTGACCGGTCCGCGTTTGCGCAGCCTCGCCTCGCTGCCCTTGGCATATGCGTTCACGAGCCTGACGTAATAGTCATTGTCGAGCCGGCTCGGCGCCTTGCCGGCAGGATATTCGAACACCGCGACGCTATAGACGGTATTGTCGCCCACGCTCACTTGGAAATCATATTGCAGCAGCGGATTTTGCCCCTCGACTGGCACGCTGGTCATTTTGGGTGTGCCCGGGAAGGAAACAGCGAAGCCCCGCTCAGGCGATTGAAACTCCGCCCATTGCATCCCTTGAGGTGCCGCGGCGGGGGCGGACTGGTCCTGAGCGGCAGCGATTGAGGGAGGTGCGAGGAGCAAAAGTGCAGCGAGCGTGGCGCTTCGCATTGCCATGGCGAAATCCCTCATCGGCCGTGCCGCGAATCGATATCTTAGCCGATCCACGAGGATCACCAACCCCTTATCCCTGGGGCGAGGATTTCAGCGCCTTTTCGTACATCGCCTCGACGTCCTGCTTCAGTGCGCGGCGTGAATCGGGGCGGAGGTAGAGCATGTGCCCGCCTGCGTAGTCCTCGACTGTGATTGGGCTTGCACCTTCGAGGGGCGGAAGCTGGTTTACGAGATAGGCCGGCGCAAGATAAGGCGTGATCAAGTCGGTGTAGCCCGCGGCAATCAGCACTTGCAGCGATTTGTTGCTGGCGCGCGCCTCCTGGAGATCATCAATTACGCCGGCATAGCCCTGCCGGGTCGGGCTCGTGCCAAAATCCCATTTCGAGCGGACCTCGCGATTGAGGAGCCGGTAGTCAGCGTCCGTCTTATAGCCAAGCTCGCCTTGCGCATATTGGACGAAGGCTCCAGTCCATAACGGGACGGTGGAATCGAGCACCGGATCGGGCCCGTGTGGCCAAGCGCTCGCCGGGTTAGGATCCGGACCGCTGATGCTTCCGTCATAGCGGCTCAGCACTTGGCCGTGCTCGCGGTCGAACTCCTTGATAAAGCGGCCTGACGAGATGCGCGCGAGGTTCTCCTTGACGAAATCGAGCCGAAGGCCGGTGAGCTGCGCCACCCTCTCGCTCGCCGTATCGCTCCCTTGCCGCGCGCCTGAAGCAAGCGCCACGAGATAGTTCGAAAGGGCATAGTGCTCGGTCTCTTTGAGAGCGGCGCCCAGCGCTTCACGGCCGGTCACGCCTTTGCTCTCGAGATTAACCGCTGCATAGGAGGGAAGGGCGAGCGCCCAGTGGAGCGGGTCGTAATCCTCGCCGTTCAGTAGAGCGAACTCCAGAGCCGGCGAGATGAGCACGAGGCCACTCGGCGAGACGCTGCCTGTCTTCTGCAAGGCACGCGTAATGGTGGCTGCGCGAAATCCGCCATAGCTTTCGCCGGTCAAGAAGACCGGCGACGACATGCGTCCGGCATTGATGAGATAGAGCCGTAGGAAATCGGCGAGCGAGTCGGTGTCGTGCTCTACACCCCAGAACTTGTCCTCGTCCTCGCCTGAACTCGCGCGGCTGTAGCCGGTGCCGACCGGATCGACGAACACGAGGTCGGTGAAATCGAGCCAGCTCGAATCGTTGTCGACGAGGCGAGGGGGCGGCCCCATAACCTCGCCTTTGGCGTTAACATCGATGGCTCTTGGCCCAATGGCGCCGAGGTGCAGATAGGCCGACGCGGCACCCGGCCCGCCATTGAAGACGAACGTCACGGGGCGCTTGGCGTCTTGCGGTTCGCGCGTGTAAGCCACGTAGAAGACATTTGCGAGCGTCTTTGCTTGCGCAATGTGAAGGGGGATCGTGCCAGCGGTCGAGGTGTAGGGAAAAGTTGTGCCCGCAAGCGTGATGGTATGGTTCGTCGTCGATGGCGGCGGTAGCCGGTCGGCCTGGGCGGACGCGTCGGGACTCTTGGCTTGGTCGTGCTTCTTCGGAGAAGGCTGCTGCTCCGTCACTGCAGGATGTGGCGGGTGCGCCTCGTCCTCCGAGAAGCCGTTCTGAGGCGAGAGGAGAAGGGCAAGAACCGCGCCGATCGCAAGCGCGCGGCAGAGGGAAAGTGAGGACTCCGTCACCTATAGGACTCCAATGTAAGCTTTGCAGAAGGCCGCAGGAAAAGTGGGGGTGCCCACGGCCGGAAACCAGGGGTGGCTCTCTTCGGACAAGGGCGCCACGAAGCTCGCCGTTTGGCACAGAAAAGGATAAAATGTTAGTCAGTCATCGAGTTTGGCCGTTAGCGTAGATGCGAGCCGGGAGCTGGCGGCCGACTAAGCTCGTCTGATTTGAGGGCAGTGTTTCCAGCCCAAGGGCTTGCGGAAGGCTTCCGGCGGCGACGGTCGGAGCGGTCCCTGGAGGCGGCAACGGCATGAGTCTTATGCGGCATGAGGCTCGCCATGGGCGCGGTTCTTAGCGGAGCGTTCCCCGATGGGCAGCCCGATGCGTGAGAAGCGCGCATGGCCTCCACAGGATAAGGAGGATCGCGCTGAAACCATTGCCTTTGAACAGACTGTTGCCGTCGTCAAAGAGACGGTGGCGCGGTCGGGCCAGGTCCTGAGCTCGGCAAAAGAGGACCTCAGCGACCACCAGCGCTGGCTGCAACATCAAGCTGCCGCCATCGAAGCGGACCGGGCAAGGCATGATCGCTGGTTGCAACGCCAACGCGAGCGCCAAGAGGCCTTTGACCGGAAGGAGCAGGCAAAGCTCAGGCGCCGGCAGATGCGCCAGCGCGCCATCCAAGCCGTCAAGGATGCTATCTCCGGCGTGGCTCTGTCGATTAGCTCGGCGGTCTTGCTGGGCGTTGGCAAGATCGTCGGAGGGCTGAACTATATCGATACGCTTGCGGCGAACGGCATTAAATGGGTCGGCAGGCAGATTCGCGACAGTGCTCTTTATGTGGCGAGACAGGTTCGTGGTGCCGGCCTCTCTGTGGCAACGCTTGTTGTGCGCGGGGCTTCGTGGATCGGAAAGAAGACCGGGGAGGTCGGACGCGCAACCGGCGGCGCGATTGCGGCGGGCTTCTCTTTCGTCACGGGCAACATCAGCGTCTCGGCACAAGCGACAGGCCGAGGACTCTCGTCCGGCCTTTCCTTTGTTGGAAGCAAGACTTCGGCGTTGGCACGCTCCACCGGCAGGGTGGTCTCAGCAGGATCCTCGTCTGCCGCAGTGAAGGGCGCAGCCTTCGCGCGCTCGACGGGAAGGGCGCTATCGGCGGGCTCGTCCTTTGCCGCCACAAACAGCGCAACTCTTGCGCGCTCGACCGCAAGCGCTCTCTCGAAGAGCACCTCGTTCGCGGTCACAAACAGCGCCATGCTTGCGCGCGAGACGGGTCGGATAACCTCGACGAGTTTCTCCTGGACGTCTGCCAAGCTCCACGAGATCGCGCCGCCGGTCGCGCGATTTCTTTCCGTATGCTTCTCAGGCGTCAGCGCGCGACCGACAGATTTTTCCCGCGCGGCGGGCAGAGGGCTCGGCGCCGCCTCATCGATAATCGGGGACACGACTGCCCAATTCGCGAGATCGACCGGCGTAGCGCTCGCGCTCGCCTTCGCCTGGATGCGGACCAAGGCCTATGCCGTCGCGCCGTCGCTTGCTGAGAGGGTCGGGAAGGCCGGGGTTGTTACCCGCGAGTTTGCGAGGGAAGGCACCGCTCGCGTCAGGACTGCTCTTGCTTCCGCTCTCCCCAAACGCGTCCCGCTCACTGTTGCCGGCGAAATGCGGACCGCGGAGCCTGATGCCGAGGGCATTCCCGCCGTTGCTCCTCAAGGCACGGCACCATTCGCAGCGGTGTCTACGAGGGGTGAAAAAGCGCTATCCTTGCCGCGGCATGCCGGGGGATTTGAGCTCAGCCAGATGCTGATCGTCGCGGGAACCCTGCTACTCGTGTTGGGAGGCCTCATGCTCGGAGGAGGTCTCATCTTGCGCGCGGGCACGCCCTCGCAAGTTGCGCCGGCGGCTCCAGACTCGCTCGTGTGGTCCTTCGAGCAGAAAGACCTGCCACTCGCTGAGCGGTCGATTTTCATCTTTGCCAGCACACCCGAAGGCGTGCGCATCAAGGGCTTCTCGATCAGCGCCGAAAACAAATCCGACCAGCCGCTGACCAGAGTGGAAGGCGTCCTCAAGCCAGATGTCGAAGGGCCCGAGATGCCACTCTCGGTCACTATCGACATGCCTAAGGGCGAAGCGACCCTGCATCCAACCGAGGTCAGCGCTGCCGAGGCAAGCGGGGTCGTGCCCGCGCACAGCGTATTCAGGTTGATCTTTCCCTTTCCCGAGGAGCCTGGAGCGGGCGCCGACCAGCAGAGCGTGACTGCCGCGGAGGTAGTGGAGACCTTTGGCGGACTGATGCTCAAGGTCTATTACAATGTCGCGGGGAAACAGAAATCCTTCATGCACTATCTATCGCCGGCGATGCTCAGGGATCAGCTCGCGGAGATCGAGGCGAGCGGCAAAGGATCCTGATCGTCCGGCTTAGAAGCAATTCACATTGCTTACGGAGCAGCCTCTGATGCTGAGACAAGCCTTGAACTGGCTGCAGCAGCGCGTGCTGCAGCCCGCGACATCGGCATTCGGATCGAGCGCCGTGGCGGTGCATACGCTGCTGCAGGACTGAAAGTCGTTGTTGCAGACGCGCAAACTTTGGCTTCCGGGGCTGCACGCCTACGGCATGGGCTGGAGCGATTGAGCGGGCGGAATAGGATTTCCGGGTGAGGGAACCCGGACACCCCGTTGCACTTGGGTCTGCTGTGCCATGACCGCCACGGGAGCCAGGGCGAACACAAGCGCTGAAGCGAAGATCGCAAACTTACTCATGGCCCCGATACATCCGAAGCGTTCGAATGACGTCAAAGGCAGCGTTCTCTAGATGGCCTTGCGCGTCGAGTCCAACCGGGCAACACCAAACGGCCAAAATCGCGCGTAAGAATTTGAGCCCCAGGAGAGAAACCGTGCGACTCTTTCGCATTTTTCTGATCGTGGCGGCAGGGGCTTTAGCCGCTCAATTTTGTATTGGCCTGATCGCCCGTGCCGGCGAGCAGCCGCCGGTGACCAGCGAGGACGATGCCGCGTGCCGGCGTCAGGGAGCACCGGGCACGCCCGCCTATGTCGATTGCCGCAGAGCGCTCGTGGAAGCACGCGAGCAGCAGAAGGCGATCATCCAGGAACAGAAGCGTCGGGATTTCGATCGGATCCTCGGCCAGGGCACCGGCGGCTTCGACGAGAGCTTCTGAAGCTCTCGGCCCATTGCGCGCCGCCATTGCTGGTACCTGCGCCGGCCCATCGCTGAACGGTGCGCCTCGCGCGGTGGGGCAAGGTCTTGTACCATCAGCCATCCCCCGATCCAGCAATGGTTCTCATGCGTAAACATGGAACGAACGCGACGCCGAGGGCCGCGCCGGTGTTCATGTGGTTGGGTCCGCTCGCCGGATTTCTTAAGTTCGGCACCGACGGCTATCCTCGGGCCGTGCAGCGGCGCCTTAGGATCGTCAACGCGATGGCGCTCCTCATCGCCGTCTTTTCGGTGATCTATGCGGCCGTTTTCGCCTATTACGACGCGGAGCACTATCGCCATCTGATCGTCGTCAATCTCCTTTTGGCCGTGATCGTCCTCCTCGTGCCGCTC
>JBKOWI010000161.1:0-8323 GCA_046724315.1 Pseudomonadota bacterium
AGGACGCACTTCCCCCTCAGGTTTGCGATCGTGTCTGCAAGAGCATGCCGGCCAGACCAGCGCACGCCGGCGAACGGTGAAAGAATCTTCGGCGCTCGTTTCAATCCGATCAGCCAGTAGCCACCGTCGGGCGCGGGGCCGAGCACAGCGTCGGCGGCGCCGAGCATTCTGAAGGCTTGCGCGACATGAGACGGGCTGATTCCGGGAATGTCGCTGCCGACGATGATCGCTGGACCGGGCGGGAGGCGGTTGAACAGATGCTGCATGCGCTTCCCCAAATCGCCATCGCCTTGCGAGACGCGCGACGTTCTTGGCGAACGCCAGAAGTGCTGAGCGACGTCGTTGTCAGGCGTGACTGCAAGTAATGTTTGCCAGCGCGCGGAAGCAAGCCGCAAGACGGTGTGGGACAGGCAAGCGCGATAGAAGCGGATCGCTCGCGTCCCGCCGATCTCGCGGCCTAGCCGCCGCTTGGCGATGCCCAGGATTGGGCTCTTGGCCATGATGACGAGACGGGGAGCATAGGCGGCGCGCTTGCGCGGCCGTGGCCTAGCCATAGAGGCGCGCGAGCACCCTGGGCGGCACGCGAAGGTAATAGAGCAGCATGCAGCCGAGATTGCGCATGGCGCGCGCGACATAGCCCTCGCGCCGGTAACGCTCGCCGCTCGTGACCGCGCGCGATTGTAACATCACAAGCTCGCGCCGCTTGAGCCGCCGCACGAGATCGACGTCCTCCATGAGCGGCAGCGGCCGGAAGCCGCCGAGCCGGTTATAGAGATGGCGCGAGATGAGGAGGCCCTGGTCGCCATAGGGAAGCGCGAGCACCGAGCAGCGCAGCCCCACCATCGTCTCGAGGAGCCTTGGCAAGAGGCCATCGTCATCAAGCGCGAAGCGGAAGAAGGCCGCGGCCTGTTTCCGCCGCCCGGTCTCGACTCTCTCGATGAAGCTCTCCGCTTCCTCCACCCAGCCGGGGTCGAGCACGGTGTCGGCATGGAGGAACAGGAACCAATCGCCCTTCGCCCGCGACGCGCCGGCATCGAGCTGCGTGCCGCGTCCGCGCGGAGCTTCGATCAATTGCGTACCGGCCGCCTTGGCAATGAGGCGGGTTTCGTCGGTCGAACCGCCATCGACCAGAATCGCCTCTTGCACGATCCCCTTCACCACGGCCGGGACGAGCGCAGCAAGCGTGGGCCCTAGCGTCCGCTCGGCGTTGAGAGTGGGGATAATCACCGAAATCATCGCGCGGACTATAGCCTCTGCCCTCGGTCCGGCAATTGCGACATTGCGTTAAAACGGCAATGTTCTTGATTTGTTCACGGAGCATGGCTATATAGACGCCATGTCTGTTTCGTTGAGAAAAGTGGGGAAATTGGAGAGTTTTCCGCTCGAATCGGGTGGCGTTACCGCAGGCCGCCGCCATGGGAGGGGCGCCCAGACCAATCGCTCCGGCCGCTACGAGCCGATCGCTTACGAGCCGCAAGACGACGGCTGGGAATCTCTCGCCGAGCTAGAGGCGCTCACGACCGAAGTTCAGGAGGTCCCTGCCCGGCGCATCCTGGCCAGAAACGACTCCCCAGACATCGGCTTCGATCGTTCCATCAATCCCTATCGGGGCTGCGAGCATGGGTGCATTTACTGCTTCGCGCGGCCGACCCATGCTTTTCTCGGTCTCTCGCCGGGCCTCGATTTCGAGACCAAGCTCTTCGCCAAGACCAACGCCGCGCAAGCTTTGGAGCGCGAGCTTGCCGAGCCGGGCTACGAAGTCTCGACCATCGCCATCGGCACCAACACTGACCCCTACCAGCCGATCGAGCGCCGCTATCGCATCATGCGCCGGATTCTCGAAGTGTTGAGCGCGACGAACCACCCGGTTGGCATCGTCACCAAGTCGGCACTCGTGCTGCGCGACCTCGACATTCTCACCTCGATGGCGAAGCGCGGGTTGGTCAAGGTTGCGCTCTCGGTCACCACGCTGGACCGAAGGCTAGCGCGCGCCATGGAGCCGCGGGCGAGTACGCCGGACAAGCGCATCGAGACGCTGCAGCGGTTGGTCGATGCAGGCGTGCCGGCTTCGGTCATGGTCGCGCCGGTCATCCCGGGGCTCACCGATATGGAGATGGAGCGCATCCTCGAGTGCGCCTCGACGGTGGGAATCAAGAATGCGGGCTATGTTCTTCTAAGGCTGCCGCTCGAGATCGGCGATCTTTTCACCGAGTGGCTGCAAGCGAACTGCCCCGACCGAGCTAAGCGCGTCTTGTCGCTGATGCGCTCGACGCGTGGCGGCAAGCTCTACGGCGCCAAATGGGGCGAGCGGATGGTCGGCGATGGGCCCTACGCCTGGATGATCGGGCGCCGATTCGAGATGGCAGCAGAGAGGCTCGGGATGAATGAGAGCTCGGTCGAGCTTCGCACCGACCTGTTCACGCCACCCTCACGTCCAGGTCAGCAGCTCAAGCTTCTCTAGTTTTTCCACAGAAGTCCGCCACCTCCCGGCAACCGGGTTGCAAACTCCGAGGACTTTGCGCGAGAGTCCCCGGTCATGGGCCTTCCTGCCGAATCCTTGCCGCCCGTCGTCGAGCTGCGGCCGAGCTTCGAGCTCGAGGCCGAGCTCATGGAGAAGTACCACGGTCCTGTGGCTGGCGTTGACGAAGCGGGGCGCGGACCTTGGGCAGGTCCGGTGGTGGCCGCCTGTGTCATCCTCAATCCCAACCGCATTCCCGAAGGACTTAACGATTCGAAGCAGCTCACCCCGAACGAACGCGAGGAACGCTATGCCGAGATTGTCGCCACGGCAAAATTCGGCGTGGCGATCGGCACAGTGAGGCGCATCGACCGCATGAACATCCTGCAGGCGGATCTCTGGGCCATGCGCGCCGCGTACCGGGCCATGCAGTTCAAGGCCGCAGCCGCGCTTATCGACGGCAATATCAAACCGCGCCGCTTTCCTTGTCCTGCACGCGCCGTGGTCGACGCCGATTGCCTATCGCTCTCTGTCGCCGCAGCCTCGATCGTGGCCAAAGTCACGCGCGACCGGCTGATGGTGAAGCTGGCGCGCCGCTATCGTCGCTATGGCTGGGAGCGCAACAAGGGCTACGGCACGCGAGAGCATGCAGCGGCGATAAAGAAGCACGGCGTGTGCACGCATCACCGCCGCTCCTTTTCTCCAATCGAGCGCGCGCTGAGATTGCTCGAAACCGGCGAAGAGCTGCCGCTTACAGAAGTCACCGAAATTGCGACCATCTAGGTTGGCAGCCACAAGGCGATGCGGCGCGCGATTTCTTCGGCGCCAGGCTCCAGCACCAGCATATGGCCGCGACCTTGAAGCTCCCAGAAAGTCGCGCCGGAATATCCCGCCGTGGTCGCGCGCACAGTCTCCAGCGACACCATCTTGTCTTCGGCGCCCGCGACGCACAGCACCGGACAACTGACGGCGCTCGTGTTCACCGCGCTTGCGCCTGTCGTGTCAAACATCCAGAAGAACAACTCGAAGAAGGCGCGACCCGATTCCGGCCCGAATTTGTCGAACACAGCGCGTTGCTCCGCGTCCGGGATGCAATTCAGACTCAAGACGCGGGCAAGATCGAAGTCAGGATTGATGACAGTCTTCCAGGAGGCGCCCAGTCCCATCAGGTCTTGACCCAGCTGTTTCTCGCCATCGGTCTGGGGCAGGATGCCAGCACGCGGCGCTGGGCATACGAGGACCAGCGCACGCGCGAGGCCTTTGGCCGCGAGTTGTTGGGCAAGCACAGCGCCCATCGAGTGGCCGAGCAGGACCGGCTGCGGTGCGACAGTTTTGAGAAAAACCTCAAGCTCATTGAGGTAGTCGGCCATGCCGACCCCGACGAGAGCGGCGCCCTTCTCGTCGGCCTTGAGCCCGTGGCCGATCAGGTCCGGCGCGTGGCAAGTCCAGCCGAGTTCGTCGAACACTGCCTTAAATTGATCGAAGCACCAGCCGCCTTCGTTCGCGCCGTGGATCATTACGACGTCCTTGGCCATGGCGTCTGCACCTTCCCTGTCCGCTCTCGCTGCTGCCCGCCCGGCAATCAGCGGCGCAATTCCAAGACCAAGCGCCGCCTGAAGAAAATTCCGGCGCAAGAGCGGCATCACCCCTCTCCCCTAAGCTCTGCGGCTCGTTGTGACATGGCTTCCACGTGAAAGCCAATCGCGTTCGGTTAAGCCCGCCTTTACCCGAGCTCGGCAGCATTGCGCCCTCGTAGCATTGCGTAAGTAGCGAGTGGCGTGATGGGGATGGGGGGAAAGCGGGGCGCCAAGCTCCCGCTCGACAAGATCATCGTCGGTGATTGCATCGAAGTCCTCGGCGCCCTGCCCGAAGCTTCCGTCGATCTCGTCTTCGCCGACCCGCCCTACAATCTTCAGCTCAACAACGAGCTCTACAGGCCCGACAACAGCCGCGTCGATGGCGTCGACGACGACTGGGACAAGTTCGGTAGCTTCGCAGCCTACGATGAGTTCACCCGCGCCTGGCTCAAATCGTGCCGACGCGTTTTGAAGCCCAGCGGAAGCCTGTGGGTGATCGGCAGCTATCACAACATCTTCCGCGTCGGGGCTGCGCTGCAAGATCTGGGCTTCTGGGTGCTCAACGACGTAGTATGGCGCAAGACGAACCCAATGCCGAATTTCCGCGGGCGCCGCTTCACCAATGCACATGAGACACTGGTGTGGGCTTCAATGGGCCCACGAGCGCGCTACACCTTCAACTACGACTCGATGAAGGCGCTGAACGACGACCTTCAAATGCGGTCCGACTGGCTGTTTCCCATCTGCTCAGGCGCCGAGCGCCTGAAGCAGGACTGCGGGCGCAAGACCCATCCCACGCAAAAGCCCGAGGCGTTGCTCCATCGCATCATCCTCGCCTCGAGCCATGCCAGCGACGTGGTGCTCGATCCGTTTCTCGGCTCGGGTACAACTGCGGTCGTCGCCAAGCGGCTCGGGCGATCCTTCATCGGCATCGAGCGTGACAACGCATATGCGGACGCTGCCAAGACGAGGCTGGCAACGCTCGAACCTCTCGACGAGGACTCGCTCCTGGTTGCCAAAGGCAAGCGAGCTGAGCCGCGTATTCCCTTCGGGGCGCTGGTCGAGCTTGGCCTGATCTTGCCGGGCACAGTGCTGTACGACGCGGCGGCGCAGCACGAGGCACGCGTGCGCGCTGACGGCTCGATTGCCGCGGGCACCGCGCAAGGCTCGATCCACAAGATCGGCGCCCACGTGCAAGGTGCGCTCGCCTGCAACGGCTGGACCTTCTGGCACTACGAGGCCGATGGCCGGCTCATGCCAATCGACGTGTTGCGCGAGGCGGCCCGCCGCCAGCTCGAGCCGCAGCCTTAAGCGCGCCTCCGCTCCGGCCGGGCGCTCTCCTTCAACGCGTGAGAGATCACCTTGCGCATCACCGAAGGGAGCGCTGCGCCTGAAAGCTCGCGCAGCGTGAGCCAGCGGCAGCGCTCGGGCGAGGCCGCCCGCTCCAACGCGACATCAGTGCTGACCTCGGCTCGATAGACAGAAAGCTCCAAATGGAAATGCGTGAAGGTGTGCTCGACGAGACCGGGCAGCTTCCGCCACTCGGCCTTAACGGGCGCGTGGAGCTGCACGGCCTTGCCATCCGGCGCTTGGCCGCCCCACGGCGATAACGGCGTCTCCAGCATGCCGCCGAGCAGCCCTTTGAGCGGACGCTCGCGGAGCAGCACGGCGCCGTCTGAGCGGATCACAACATAGGTTGCGCCACGCCTGACTGGTCGTTCCGCCTTCTCCTCGCGATACGGTAAGATTTCCGCCAAGCCTTCCGCATAGCCCCGGCACTCGGGACGCAATGTACAGAGGCCGCACGCCGGGCGGCGCGGCGTGCAGATTGTGGCGCCGAGATCCATCATCGCTTGGGCGAAATCGCCGGGCCGCTCCGCTGGCGTCAGGGTCTCGGCGAGCGCCCTGATCTCAGCCTTGGCCTCAGGCAGGGGCGTTGTGACGGCAAAGAGGCGAGCCACCACCCGCTCGATATTGCCGTCGACTGGCGTTGCCTGTGCGCTGAAGGCGATCGCGGCGATGGCGGCTGCCGTGTAGCCGCCCACGCCAGGCAATTTGCGAAGCTCTGCTTCGCTCTCGGGAAACTTCCCGCCGTGATCCTCGATTACGGCGCGGGCGCACGCATGGAGATTCCGCGCGCGGGCGTAATAGCCAAGCCCTGCCCAGGCGCCGAGAACCTCGCCGAGCTCGGCTTGGGCAAGCGCTGCAACATCAGGCCAGCGGCGCAGGAACAGGCCATAGCGCGGCAGCACAGCCTTGACCGTGGTTTGCTGCAGCATGATTTCGCTGAGCCAGACTTTGTAAGGGTCAGGTACCTCGCCAGGATCAGCGCGCCACGGCAGATCCCTCCGTTCGTGGTCGTACCAGCCAAGCAGAGCGCCGGAAATTGACTCATCTGCGCGGCTCGCCTGCTTTGCTGCGCGCCTCTGCATAACTCTCAGTCCTTTCACGTTGCCGCCAGGTGCATGGTGTAAGCTCGGGTAAGACGAAGCAAGCGCGGGCGCCTCGCCCTCCACTGGAAGCTTTTGACGAATGGACGAGACCGAACGGAAAGCCTTGTGCAGGGCGGCAAGCGGCCCGCGGCCGATCGGCGCTTATGCCGCCCGCGCACTCGACCCCTCGGCGCGTGCGCGCGGCTTCGCCACCACTGCGCTGCTGAGCGAGTGGCCGGCAATCGTGGGCGCGGAACTCGCTGAGTTCACCATGCCGGACCGGCTGGTGTGGCCGCGCCGGCGCGAGGACGCCGAGGAGCCTTCTCCAAAGAAGAGTTGGCGCCCGGAAGGAGCGGTCCTCGTGCTCCGAGTGGAGGGTCCGCGCGCCATCGAGGTGCAGCACCGTTCAGGACCGATCCTCGAGCGGGTCAACACCTATTTCGGCTACCGGGCGGTGGCCGAGATGCGCATCCTGCAAGCCCCCGTCGACCGCAAAGCGCCGCGCGCCTTCTCTCCGGCAGCACCCCCCGACGCGGGCACATTGCCGCCTTGCGCCTCGATCGAAGACGAGCCTTTGCGCAAGGCGCTCTCCAGGCTTGGCGTGGCATTGCGGGCACGCCTCACAAGAGGTTGAGCGCCGGGCCTCTTTGTCGCTCTTGCCAGAGGCCCGTTCCCCGGCTTAAGGCCTTACCAGCCGTGGCGCAGTATCACGTGGAGTGGCGAGAGTGCCGAATTCCGACAAAAAACCGCTGACAAGGCAGCGATAAGAAAAATGCCTTCTGGGAAGATGTCTTCCTCGCCTCCGCGAGACGAACATTCGCTGCGACCCGTCTGGCTCGCCATCATCGGCGTGATTGCCGCGGCGGCGGTCGCCGCCGGCATCATCTATTACCGCGGCGGCTTCGATAAAGCGGGAGCCGGCGGTCCAAAAAAGGATCCCGACGTGGCGGAGCTCATGGCTCCAGGTCCGCTCGAAGATATCATCTTGGGCAAACCTGATGCGCCCATCACCATCGTCGAATATGCCTCGATGACCTGCCCCCATTGTGCCCAGTTCCATACCGCGGTGCTGCCCCAGCTCAAGACGAAATATATCGATAACGGGCAGGCAAAGCTGATCCTGCGCGAGTTCCCATTGGATGGGCTTGCGGTCGCCGCCTTCATGCTGGCACGCTGCGCCGGTCCTGACCGCTATTACCCCATGGTCGGCGCCTTGTTCGAGACGCAAGACACTTGGGCCGTGCCGGGCGCCGAGGGCAAGGACAAGCTTCTGGTCATCGCGCGGCAAGCAGGCTTCTCGAAGGAGAAGTTCGATCAATGCCTCGCCGACAAGGAGCTGTTCAACAAGATTGTCGCCGTGCGCCAACACGCCAATGAGAAGTTCCAGGTCGATTCGACACCGAGCTTCTTCGTCAACGGCAAGAGGATGAAGGGCGACCACCAGCTCAAGGATTTCGACGAGGCACTCGCGGCAGCGGGGGCGAAACCCGCGGCAAACGTGAGCCCGCCCGAGGGCCAGGCGACGCCGCCGGCAACCGCGGCGGCGCCGGCAGAAGGTCCCGCACCTTCGCCCGACGCGAGCAAGCCAGCGGAAGCTCCCGCCAAGCCAGAGGAAACTCCCGCCCAGCCCGAGGGAACTCCCGCCCAATAGGTGTTGCAAACACATGCTGGCGAGAGCGAGTGGACCGGTCCTGATTGCTGTCGCGCTCGCCCTCCCAGCTTGCGGCGGAGGTGTCGGCGTTGGCGGCCCTTCGACCGCCACCGACAAGGCACTCGACGTCCCGCCTCAGGCCGAGCTGATGGCCGACGGCCCGCTTGGCGAACGCGTGCTCGGCAAGCCGAGTGCACCGGTGACG
>JBKOWI010000192.1:0-10412 GCA_046724315.1 Pseudomonadota bacterium
CTCGGCGCCTCGCGCACGTCGTCGGTGTCGGGCTTGAAAGCAAGGCCGAGCACGGCGACGGTCTTGCCCTTGAGCGAGCCGCCTGCGGCGCGTTCGACCCGCCCTGCCATGGCGATCTTGCGCTCGGAGTTGACCGTCTGAACCTGCTCGACAAGCGACAATGGCGAGCGCGCCTCGCGGGCGGTGCGGATCAACGCCGCCACGTCCTTGGGAAAACACGAGCCCCCATAGCCGGGACCTGGATGCAAGAACTTGTTGCCGATGCGTCCGTCAGCGCCGATCGCGGTAGCGACTTCTTGGACGTCGGCGCCGACCGCCTCGCACAGATCGGCGATCTCATTGATGAAGCTGATCTTCATGGCCAGAAAGGCGTTGGCGGTATATTTGGCGAGCTCGGCCGATTCACGGCTCACGAACATCACCGGTGCGTTGCGCAAGGCGAGCGGCTTGTACAAGCGCTCCATCAGAACTTTGGCGCGTTCCTCATCGCAGCCCACGAGCACGCGGTCGGGATGAGTGAAATCGTAGATCGCCGAGCCTTCGCGTAGAAATTCAGGATTGGAGCACACGGCGAAATCAGCGTCGGGGCGAAGCTGCTTGAGGCGCCGCTCGATCTCCCGGCTGGTCCCCACCGGCACGGTCGACTTCGTTGCGATCACGGTAAAGCCGTCGAGGTGTGGGGCAAGCTCCTCGACAGCTCGGAATACGAAGGAGAGATCGGCATGGCCGTCACCTCTTCGCATCGGCGTGCCTACGGCAAGAAAGACGAGGTCCGCTTCGCCGACCGCCGGCGCAAGCTCGGTCGAGAAGCTAATGCGCCCATTGCGCAGATTGCGCTCGAGCAACTCTTCGAGACGCGGCTCGTAGATCGGGACCGACCCACGCCGTAGCTGCTCGATCCGGTCGGCATCCTTGTCGGTGCAAGCAACCTTCCAACCGAACTCGGAGAAACAAGCAGCGGAGACGAGCCCGACATAGCCCGCTCCGATCATGCAGATGTTCACGAAACGTGCCCTTGAAGAAGCTGAGTGCCCGGGGTCGGAGCTTCCTAGTTCATTCCGCTGCGCCGTTCAATGCGCAAACCCCGGGGAAACCTTAAGTGGCCGGTACAAATGACACTGGAGTGGGTCAACGCCATTAGCTAGGTTCTGCCGTCTGGCGCCGGCCGGCGCACCTTCCTTGTGAATACGCCAAGATAAGCACGGGATGGGCCCACGCCTACTCTACGCCCTGATTGTGGGGGCGGTCATCGTTGCCTCGCTCGCTTTGCGCGTTTGGGATCCGAGCCCAGTCGCGCGGTTGCGCTCGCTCGTATTCGACGCCTATCAGGGGGTGAGCCCACGCGCGTTCAATCCCGATCTGCCCGTTCGCATTATCGACATCGATGAGGAATCGTTGAAAGAGATTGGGCAATGGCCTTGGCCGCGCACAATTCTCGCCGACCTCATTGATAAACTTGCCGCCAATGGCGCGGCGGCGATCGGCGTCGACATGGTGTTCCCGGAGCCCGACCGCATGTCGCCTGCGAATGCGCTTCACTTCTGGCCGCAGTCGGATGCGTTGGCGAGCCTCAGAAAGGAAGTCGAGAAGCTTCCCTCCAACGATCAAGTGTTCGCCGAGGCGATCGGCAAAGCCCCCATCGTGCTCGGCTTTATCGCCTCCCCGCAGGCCACATCCATTCCCGAGACTAAGGCAGGCATCAGTTTTGGCGGCGACGATCCCAAGCTCTTCGTGCCATATTACCCCGGCGCCGCAGCAAGCCTCAAAGAGCTGCAAGACAAGGCCAAAGGCGCGGGCTCCCTCAATTGGATCCCCGAACACGATCAGATCATCCGCCACGTGCCCATGTTGGTGCGGATCGGCGACAAGCTTTATCCGTCCTTGCCCGCCGATCTGCTTCGGCTCGCGCAAGGGGCAAGCAGCTATTTCGTGAAGAGCTCGGGCGCAAGCGGCGAGAAATCCTTCGGGGCGAAGACCGGGATCGTTGGCATCAAGGTCGGTGATTTCGAGATCCCAACCGAGGCCAATGGCGAGATGTGGATCAGGTTCACACACCAGGCCAAGGAACGCTACCTCCCGGCCTATAAGGTGCTGAACGGCGCGATCGGCAAGGACGAAATCGAAGGCCGCATTCTCCTGATCGGCACGAGCGCGGCAGGCCTGCTCGATCTCCGCGCTACGCCGCTTGAACCTTCGGTGCCTGGCGTCGAGCTGCATGGGCAGGCAATTGAGCAGATCCTTGAAGGCGCCTTCCTGCAGCGGCCCGATTTCGCCACACCGGCAGAGCTCTTCTACATCCTCGTGCTCGGCACTCTTATCGCGTTCCTCATTTATCGCCTCGGCGCCGCGGGCAGCGCCGTGCTTGGCGGCCTCGCCGTGGCCACGGTGATCGGCGTCTCCTGGTATGCCTTTGACGCTTTTGGCTGGCTGGTTGATCCGATCTATCCCGCGATTGCGCTCACTGCGATTTACCTCGCCGGCACGCTGTTCGTTTTCCTGCGCACAGAGCGCGAGCGAAACCGGGTGCGCCACGCTTTCTCGCACTATATGGCGCCGGCTTTGGTCGAGCGGCTTGCCGCCGATCCGTCACGGCTCAAGCTCGGCGGAGAGACCCGCGACATGACGCTCTTGTTCAGCGACATTCGCGGCTTCACCACTATCTCCGAGGGTCTGGACGCCGAGGAGCTCACGCATTTCTTGAACAGTTTGTTCACACCATTGAGCAACATCATCCTCGAGGAGCAAGGCACCATCGACAAGTTCATGGGGGATGCGGTGATGGCCTTTTGGAATGCCCCTCTTGACGACAAAGCTCACGCCAGTCACGCCTGTAGCGCGGCGCTGCGGATCATGCATGAGATGGAAGCGTTGAACGAGCGCTGGCGAGACGAGGCCAAAGCTAAAGGGAGGCCATTCAAGGCGGTCAAGCTCGGCATCGGGCTCAACACCGGCGTCTGCTGTGTAGGCAATCTCGGCTCGGAGACGCGCTTCGACTATTCGGTGATCGGAGACAACGTCAATGTCGCCTCCAGGCTGGAAGGGCAATCCAAGACTTATGACATTGGCACGGTGGTGGGCGAAAGCACCACGGCGCGGGCGCCCGACTTTGCCTTCCTCGAGCTCGACCTGTTGAAGGTGAAGGGCAAGACCGAAGCGACGCGAATTTTCGCACTTCTCGGCGACAACGCCATGAAGCAGAGCAATGACTTTATCAACCTCTCCGCGCGGCACGGCGAATTCCTCGCTCGCTATCGCGCCAGAGATTGGGATGCGGCGGAGGCCTTGACTCGCGAATGCGAGGCGTTGAACAGCTCACATCTTGAGCGACTCTATTTTCTTTATCGCGAGCGTATTGCCTTTTTCCGCATCAATCCTCCTCCTCCCAATTGGGACGGAACCGCCGAAGCCCTATCCAAATAGATCAAATGCCACAACTCGCGATTCTTACCCTTGCCGCCGTCGCGGTCTTGATGGCCAAGCATGCCGTTGCCGATTTCTATCTGCAGACTCCGTACCAGTTTTTGAACAAGGGGACTTACGGGCATCCCGGCGGCTTCCTGCATGCCGGCATCCATGCCGCCCTCACGCCCTTCGTGTATCTCGTGCTGGTGCCCGGATCGCTGCTGCTTGTTGCTGGCATCACATTGGCCGAGTTCGCCGTGCACTATCACGTCGATTGGTTCAAGGAGCAAGTTATGCAGCGTAACGGCTGGACTTCGCAGGACCGGGGCTTCTGGTACGCGCTCGGCACCGATCAATTCGTGCACGGCCTGACCTATCTCGTCATCGTCGCGGTGCTGATTGTGGCTTCGGCTTAGTCCCGCGGCGCAGGAACGACACCCGAGATTAGAGGAGAGCCGAAATCTCGCGATTGGCGAATTCGAGCCGGTCCGACAAAAGCCTGATGATGAGCTTGTTGAAGGCACCAGCCGCGGCGGGGTCTTGCTCCTGCATCCGGTCGAATGCCTTCTGCGTCAACCGGTAGATGACGGTGGGGCCTTCGGCAATGACATGCGCGGTGCGCGGTACGCCGCGGTAAAAGCCCATCTCTCCCACAATCGTATGGCCGAGCATGCGCCGGAGCCTGATCGGGCGCCCATCCTCGTCGATGATGGTGATGGCGACGCAGCCCGATGCCTGAAGCACAATGGAATCGGCGGGTTCGCCCTGCCGGAACAGATACTCGCCCTTCTCCAGCTCGCTACGCTCCATGTAGGAAGCGATGCGATCGAAAGCGATCTCGCCGCCGAATTCTTCCTGCAGCCAGCTCTCGAAAGTGTAGGTCGAGGCTTTGCCAACCTCGTGGTGCATAAGCAGCATGTCCTCGCACCATTCGACCGCCTCGTTGCGGCTGTTGAACAGCTGGTGCGGCCGCGTGCTGCCAAAGAAGCCCGCCTTCTCGAAGCTGAGTCGCATCGCTTCGCTTAGCCCTGAGAAGCCGAGCGTGACGCCGTGCTCCTCGCAATAGTTACGCAGCTTGACCAGGCTCAACACAGCCGAGGTGTCGAGGCCGGGAACCGAGGTAAAGTCGAGCACCACGTAATCGACTGGTTTTTCCCGTTGGCCCTCGATGACCCGCTTGATGCGCTCGAACAGACCGTTCGATGAGCCAAAAAAGATGAAGCCGGAGAGCCAGAACACATGGACACGTTTGCCCTCCTCGCGCAACAGCCGCGTCTGCTCGGGCGAGCGCTCCACGTTACTGGCGAACTCGTAGCGGGTAAGATGGCGTCTGATCACACCGATTCGGCTGTAGCTCAGTGCGAACATCAGGCAGGCGCCGATGAAGCCGAGCACCACGCCCATGAAGTAGCCGAAATTGATGATGACGAGCGTCATGATGCCGGTGAGGGTCCACTCGGTCCAGGAGCTCTTGGCCGGCGCTTCCCACAGCTCGACGATGATCATCACGCCGAGATAGGAGAGCATGCCGCCGAGAATGGCCTTCGGCACGACGCTGCCGACGTCGATGCCCGAGAACAGGATTATGGCGCAGACGATGCCAACGATGGCGCCGGACCACCGCGTGGTGGCGCCCGACTCATCGAGCAGGAGGCAGGCATTCATCGACAGCGAGCCGCCAAACCCGCCGAAAAACGAGGCAAAGAGATTGGCAAGTCCATTCGAGCGGAACTCCTGATCGAGATCGCCGGTCTTCTGGCGCGCCACCTCGAGGCTTGTCACGTCGAGCAGAAGGGCGATCGCCATGACGCCGCAAAACGAGCCGATCTCGGCGCTTGACTGCGCAATGACCCCCCAATCGACGTCCTGCCCCAACATCGCATTAAGGGGCAACCAGAGGCTCAGCTCTCCGAGGCTCGGCAGAAACCAGTCGCCTCGCATGCCCGCGTCCTTGACGAAACCGAACAAGCCGGCGTCCATGACAAGCAGGAAGCCGAAGAAGGCGATCGGGAGCGCTAGGTAGTTTGGGACGAAGCGGCCAAGGAGCGGGATCGACAAGGCGAACAACGCTCCGAGCACGATCTGCGGGGCATAGGCCGGCGCATAGAGGACCTGCCAACTTGAGGGGGCCAGCGTCAAATTGGTCTGGGTGACGACCTCCATGCCGCCGGTGACGAGCAAGATGCCCGATGCGGCGAGGAAGCCGCCGATCACTGGATAAGGAATGAAGCGCAGCCATTGGCCTAGTCTTAGGGCGCCGGTGCCGTAAAGCAGAATGCCGGTGAGCAGGGTACTCACCGACAACGCGACCAGCACGTTGAGAATCATCGCGTCGCTGCTCGCGCCCTTGGCGGCAAGCGCGGTCGCGATCGAGGAGGCAAGCACGCTCATCACCGCGACCGCGGGGGAATCGGGTCCGCCAACCACCGGCGAGAACGTCGAGGTCAAAGAGATCACCACGCAGGTGATCACGGTTCCCATGATGAGACCGGCAAGACCAAGCGCAAAACCGCCGGCGAGATCGCCTGTAAAGATGAGGGCCGCGAAGGAGATGCAGTAGGCGATTTGGACGACGCCAGAGATCGCGCCTGCTACCACGTCACGCCCGAGCGTTGCCGCATCCAGGGGGCGGGGACGCTTGAGCGCCAGGTTTTCGAACGACAACAAGGGCGTTACGCAGCAGAAAGTGGCGGGTTGACCGTCGCGATCATGACTTCCACCAGCGGCAATAGCAAGGCAGAGGCTGCGACCTTGGCTCAGGCGCGTTTAAGCGGGAGTTGCGCGGCGCAACCGATCGGCGAGAGCGCGCATCACCGAAATGGCGAAGAACGGCGTCTCATGCACAAGAAAAAGGAAAGTCTTCTCGGTAATCGGGGCGACTTCGCAAGCCGTCTTGGCCTTGGCGGTGGCCGCGCGCGGCGCTCCGTCGATTAGCGCCATCTCTCCGAAAATTCCCCCCGGGCCAAGTTTCTCAACGATCTTGCCGTCTCGCTCGATTTCGACATCTCCGGAGCGGATGACGTACATTTTGTCACCCTTGTCGCCCGCCGCGAAGATAGTCTCGCCCGAACTGTAGGTGGCGGGAGGGAATCCTGCATTGGCCAGAAGTTGGAAATCGATCGCAGCCATCGCCATGCGTATCCTCCCTGCCCCTTTGAGGGTTCGCGGGGCACTCTATGAACGTGTTGTGACGGTACTATAAAGGCACCCGGCAAGACCAGATCGGGCTGTGCCAGCTTTAGGACTCTCCCTGCCAACGCGCAAGGTCGAGCCAGACGCAAGGCTAGACGGAGGTCTCGCTCCTCACCCTGGCAACGGCTTCGAGCCAGCCCCCATAGCGTGCTTCTCTTTCGCTCTCGCTCATTTTGGGCTCGAAGACCTTTGCGGGACGCCAAGCTTTTGCGAGCTCCTCGCAAGTTCCGAAGAAACCCGCCGCCTGGCCGGCGTGATAGGCGGCGCCCAGCGCCGTGGTCTCGGGATTCTGCGCCACCTCGACCCGCTGCCCGAGAATATCCGCGAGCCGCTGCATGAGCCAAAGGTTAGCCGTCATGCCGCCATCGACCCGCAGGCTCCACGCGGCAGGAATACCGCTTACGGCCATGTCGCGGCCCATGGCGTTCAAGAGATCGCGCGTCTGGAAAGCGACCGCCTCGAGTCCGGCTGCAACGATATCGGCCCTGGTGGCGGCGCGGGTGAGACCGAGGAGCGCGGCCTTGGCATTAGCATCCCAGAACGGGGCGCCGAGACCCTGAAATGCGGGAACGAGATAGACGCCGGAATTCAGGTTCGCGCTTTTCGCGAGAGCCTCGCTGTCAGCTGCCGTTGCGATCAAGCCGAGATTATCTCTCAGCCACTGCACCGTGGCGCCGGCCATGAAGATCGCACCCTCGAGGGCATAAACGCGCTTGCCGCCAACCTGGTGGAAGATTGTCGAGAGCATGCGCGTCGCCGAAGCGACCTTCTCCTCTCCAGTATTGGCAACGACGAAACAGCCTGTGCCATAGGTTGCCTTGAGCATGCCGGGCGTGAAACAAGCCTGACCGTAGGCAGCGGCTTGCTGATCGCCGGCTACACCCTTGATCCGGATAGTGCGGCCGAAATGCTCGGGCTCCGTCTCGCCAAAATCGCTCTGGCTGTCCCGTACCTCGGGTAACATAACTCGCGGCACCGAAAGGCGATGAAGCAGCCGCTCGTCCCATTGCCCCGACCTGATGTCGTAGAGCTTGGTGCGCGCAGCGTTGGTCGCGTCGGTTGCATGCAGTCTGCCGCCGGTGAGCTTGAATAGAAGGAAGCTGTCGATCGTGCCGAAGCACACCTCCCCAGCCATGGCGCGCGCATCGAGGCCAGGGACATTGGCAAGCAGCCAAGCGAGCTTCGTTGCGGAAAAATAAGGATCGATGACGAGGCCGGTGGTCTCCGCCACGTGCGCACCCCAGCCCTCTCGCGCAAGCTCGGCGCAAAGCCCAGCAGTGCGACGGTCCTGCCAGACGATGGCGTTGGCGAACGGCTTGCCTGTCGCCCTCTCCCAGACCACCGTGGTCTCGCGTTGGTTGGTGATACCAATGGCAGCGACTTGCTCGGCGCCAACTCCACCCAGCACTTCGCGGCCAACATGGAGCACCGAGCGCCAGATCTCCTCGGGGTCGTGCTCGACCTGCCCGGGAGCAGGATAAATTTGCTTGAGTGGAACCTGCGCCGTCGCACACGCCGTGCCTTCGGCATTAAAAAGGATGGCGCGCGTGCTCGTTGTCCCCTGGTCTATGGCGAGGACGTAAGTGTCGCGGCTCATCAGCGAGCCGAACCTCCCGTTTGGCTTGCGATCCAGCCGCAATATTCTGCGCTGCCGCCCTGGGTGGGCAGAACGAGCAGTGCCGGCAGCTCGTAAGGGTGCAGCCGCTTCGTTTCCTTGAGCACTGCCTCGGTCAGCGAGCCGCGCGTCTTGATGATCATGGCGACCTCGTTCGCCTCCTCGCGCGCGCCCTTCCACTCGAAGATCGAGATCATGCCCGGAAACATGTTAACGCAGGCGGCCAGCCGAGCCGCCACCAGCGCATCGCCCACCCTCTTCGCATCGTCGAGGCTTGGAAAGGTCGTATAGATCAGGACTGGCTGCTCGTCATTCGCCATCGATTCACCATCCGCACCGAATTCCAGACACTTGCTGTGCACCAGCCTCGTCGCGTTTATAGTGCCCGCTTCTTGAGCTTGGGTCCAAGCGTATCGACATCGTCATGCCCCGCTTCGAAAAGATCGCCTTCGTAGCCAGCGAGACCAAGGAGGCGCAAGACGCGCTGAAAAAGCTTTCCGCGCGGTACGGCAGCGCGCCGCCCGACAAAGCCGAGGCGATCGTTGCGCTAGGCGGTGATGGGCTGATGCTCCAGACCATGCATGCCCACCTCAACAGTCGCATCCCGATTTACGGCATGAACCGCGGCTCGATCGGCTTTCTGCTCAACGACTATCATGAGGACAATCTCAAGGAGCGGCTCGAGGCGGCGGAAACTACTGTTATCCATCCGCTGCGCATGACCGCTTGTGACAAGCACGGCGTCAAGCACGAGGCGCTTGCCATCAACGAGGCGTCTCTGTTCCGCCAGATCTACCAGGCCGCCAAGCTCAGGATCACGGTCGATGGCAAAGTCCGCATGGATGAGCTGATCTGTGACGGTGTGCTGGTGTCTACGCCCGCCGGCAGCACGGCGTATAATCTCTCTGCGCACGGGCCGATCCTGCCGATCAGCGCGCCGCTATTGGCGCTCACCCCGATCAGTCCGTTCCGTCCTCGCCGCTGGCGCGGGGCGCTCCTCCCCAACGATGCGAGGGTCACTATCGACGTGCTGGAACCTGATAAGCGACCCGTTAGTGCAGTTGCCGATCACACCGAGTTCCGCGACGTTGTGAAGGTTGATGTGATGGAGGAAAGCGGGATCAACATCTTCATGATGTTCGACCCGGGCCACACCCTCGCCGAGCGCGTGCTCGCGGAGCAATTCGGTTATTGACGCCGTCTTAGAGCACCCGCGACTGGGGCCGCGATAGCGTGAACACCTCATCAACCACCGCGTAGTCGCCGTAGCCGAGCCGGGCGATGGGCTTCAGCCTCGTCACGTCGACCCTGCCGTTGACGATCGCCTCGTCGGCAATGTGGATGCCGATGACTTGGCCAAGCACGATGGCGTTTGTGCCCGGGTTTCCGTTTCTGCCCGGAAGATCGATCGTCCGCCAATAGCGGCATTCGAACGCGACCGGCGATTCCTTTACGCGCGGCGGAGCGACGAGGCGCGACGGCGCCGGCGTAAGCCCTACAAGCTTCATCTCGTCAACGTCAGGCGCAACTGGCGCAGAGGTTCGATTCATCGCCTCGCGCAGCTCGTAGGTGGCAAGCGAGCAGACGAATTCCCCGGTCTCCTCGGCATTGCGCTGGCTGTCCTTGCGACCCCCGGAGCCGAACATCACGAAATGCGGATCTTCCGAGACGGCGTTGAAGAAGCTGTAAGGCGCGAGGTTGACCACTCCGTTCTTGCCGAGCGTCGAGATCCATCCGATCGGCCGAGGCGCGACCAGGGCCTTGAATGGGTCAATCGCCAGACCGTGGGTGTTGGCGACCGCGTCGTAGAACATGACAATCCACCCACTCCTGAAATTTAAGGACGCCAGTTCGCAACGATGTCGGAGAGCTTAGGCCGCTCGCGCTCGTCGGGCTTCTCCTTCGCCGTGCCAATATAGACGAAACCTGCGACGCGCTCGTTGTCGGCGAGGTTGAGCGCCTTTCGCACACCCTTGCTATAGCCGTACCATTCGGTGATCCATTGCGCGCCATAGCCGAGTGCGGTGGCGGCGAGAATGAGGTTCTCGCAGGCGGCACCCGCGGAAAGGATCTGCTCCCACTCGGGTGCCGCGGGATTCTTCACCACGCGCGAAATCACGGCAATGACCACTGGCGCTCGCATGAAGCGCTTCGCCTCATTCTCGAGCCGGAAGGTGCCGGGATCGCTCTCCTCAGCCCGGCA
>JBKOWI010000176.1:0-4021 GCA_046724315.1 Pseudomonadota bacterium
TTGCGCCATAGACGGCTTGGTGCGCCAAGGTCTCGAGGGAGGGCTCAGTGACGAGACGCAGATCGTCTACGTCTCTCCACTCAAGGCCTTGTCGAACGATATCCACCGCAATCTCGACGTTCCGCTCGCCGGCATCCGCAAGGCGCTTCGCGCGCAGGGACTGCCCGATGTCGTAATCCGCTCCTGGGTGCGGACCGGCGACACGCCGCAAGCCGAGCGTCAGCGCGCGGCCAAGCTTCCTCCGCATATCGTGGTGACCACGCCGGAGTCGCTCTACATCCTGCTCGGCTCCGACTCGGGCCGCGCCATGCTCAAGACCACGCGCGCAGTGATCGTGGACGAGATCCACGCCGTGGCCTCAAGCAAGCGCGGCTCTCATCTTCTGGTGTCACTCGAGCGGCTGTCGGCTCTTTGCGGCGGCAAACTCCAAAGGATCGGGCTGTCGGCCACCCAGAAGCCGATCGAGGAGGTCGCAAATTTCCTGGTCGGCGCCGCCGCCGAGCGCGAGCTCCCGCTAATCGTGGACAGCGGACACTACCGTACGCGCGACCTTCAGCTCGAAGTCCCCCCCTCGCCGCTCGAAGCCGTGATGTCGGCGGAGGTCTGGGACCAGGTCTATGACCGGCTGGCGGAGCTGATCGAAGCCCACCGCACGACACTGATCTTCGTCAACACGCGACGCATGGCCGAGCGCGTCACGCGCAAACTCTCGGACCGGCTCGGCGAGACCCGGGTCGCGGCCCATCACGGCAGCCTCGCCAAGGAGCAGCGGCTCGATGCCGAGCAGCGGCTGAAATCCGGCGCGCTTTCCGCCATGGTGGCGACCTCATCGCTCGAGCTCGGCATCGACATCGGCGACGTGGACCTCGTCTGCCAGCTTGGTTCGCCGCGCTCGATCGCGGCCTTCCTTCAGCGCGTGGGCCGCTCCGGCCATAGCGTCGGCGGTCAGCCCAAGGGGCGGCTGTTCCCGCTTTCCAATGACGACCTTGTCGAATGCGCCGCACTGATCGATAGCGCCAATCAGGGCGAGCTCGACCGGCTGATCATGCCGGCCGCGCCGCTCGACGTGCTCGCCCAGCAGATCGCGGCAGAGGTCAACGCCGAGGAGTGGAACGAGGCCGAGCTATTCGCACTCGTCCGCCGCGCCTGGCCCTACCGCAACCTCGAGCGCGAAACTTATGCTTCTGTGCTGCGCATGCTGGCCGACGGCTTCACCACGCGGCGCGGTCGGCGCGGCGCCCTGATCCACCGCGACGAGGTCAACGGCGTGCTGCGCGGGCGGCGCGGAGCGCGGCTCACCGCCATCACCTCCGGCGGTACCATCCCCGACAACTCCGATTTCCAGGTTTTGCTCGAGCCTGAGAACGTGGTGGTCGGCACGGTGAACGAAGACTTCGCCGTCGAAAGCCTCCAGGGCGACATCTTCCAGCTCGGCAACACTGCCTATCAGATCATCCGGGTCGAGCGCGGCGTGGTGCGCGTAGAGGACGCGCACGGCCAGCCGCCAACGATCCCGTTCTGGCTTGGCGAGGCCCCAGCACGTACCGACGAGCTGTCCCAGTCTGTCTCGCGCTTCCGCACAGAGATCGAGCACCGCCTCGACGACGGCGGCGCCGCAAGTGCGCTTGACTGGATCGTGGACGATCTTCGGCTCGACCGCGCCGCGGCCGAGCAGATCGTCGACTACCTCGGCGCCGCCTATCGTGCGCTCGGTGCGCTGCCTACGCTCGAGACGCTCGTGTTCGAGCGCTTCTTCGACGAGGCGGGCGGCATGCAGCTCGTGATCCATTCGCCCCATGGCAGCCGCATCAACCGCGCCTGGGGGCTCGCTTTGCGCAAACGCTTCTGCCGCAAGTTCAATTTCGAGCTCCAAGCGGCGGCAACGGAGGATAACATCGTCCTCTCGCTCACCACCGCGCACAGCTTCGACCTCGCCGATGTCGCGCGGTATCTCAGCCCCAAGACCGTGCGCGAGCTGCTCGTTCAGGCGCTGCTCGATGCGCCTATGTTCGGCACGCGCTGGCGCTGGGTTGCCGGCGTCGCGCTGGCGTTGCCGCGCTTCCGCGGCGGCAAGAAGGTTCCACCGCAGCTCATGCGCATGATGGCCGAGGACCTTGTCGGCACAATCTTTCCGGACCAGGTGGCTTGCGCCGAGAATCTCGTTGGCGAGCGCGAGGTGCCGGACCATCCACTGGTGGCGCAGACCATTTCTGACTGCCTTCATGAAGCGATGCATATCGAGGGCCTGGAGCGCCTGCTTGGCAACATCGAGTCCGGCACGATCAGGATTGTTGCACGGGATCTGACCGAGCCTTCGCCGCTTTCCCGCGAGGTGCTCACCGCCCGGCCTTACGCCTACCTCGATGATGCCCCCCTTGAGGAGCGCCGCACGCAAGCCGTGATGAGCCGGCGGTGGCTCGATCCTGAATCCGCTGACGAAATCGGCCGCCTTGATGAGGCGGCGATCGCGCGCGTGCGCGAGGATGCATGGCCAGATGCCGCCAACGCCGACGAGTTGCACGACGCGCTGGTCTGGCTCGGATTCCTGACCGAGGCAGAAGCCGACGCGCGCGAAAACTGGAAAGAGTGGCTCGTGGCACTCGCGCAATCACGCCGGGTTGCACTGCTTAGTGCGCCTCAAGGCGCGTTTTGGATTCCGGCCGAGCGGCTGCGTCAGTTCGAGGCGGTCTATCCCGACACTGTCGTCGAGCCCGCGATCGGGGCGCCTGCCAGCGCCGATCAGAATTGGGAGCCGGAGGCAGCTTTGGTCGAGCTGGTGCGCGGGCGGCTCGAAGGTCAAGGGCCGACCACACTCTCGCAGCTCGTCAGCACGTTCGGGCTTTCGCCCGAGCAGATTTCCGCCGCGCTGACGGCGCTCGAAGTCGAGGGCTTTGCGCTTGCGGGATCGTTCACGCCGGGCGGAGGCGAGCGCGAGTGGTGCGAGCGACGCCTCCTCGCCCGCATTCACCGCTATACTGTGAACCGGCTTCGCGCCGAAATCGAGCCTGTTTCGGCGCGCGACTATCTTCGCTTCCTGTTCGATTGGCAGGGCGTCTCTGCCGATACGCAGCGAGAAGGAGCGCAGGCGCTCGACGCTGTTGTCGAGCAGCTTGCAGGCTTCGAGGCTCCGGCTGCCGCGTGGGAGACCGCAATCCTGCCTGCCCGCCTTTCTGACTACGAGCCGAGCTTGCTCGACGATGCTTGCCTCTCGGGTCGCATCTCTTGGGCGCGGCTCGGGGCGCCGGCGGCCAAGCCGAAAGCGAATGGCAGGCGTCCTGCCCCGCTGAAGTCCACGCCGATCAGCCTGTTTCCGCGCAAGTCTGCTTCAATCTGGACACGGCCGGTTGCCGAAGAGCCTGCGCATGTCAGCGCGAGAGCCGCGAAGGTCGCCGAATTCATCCGGGAGAACGGCGCGTCCTTCTTCGACGAGATCGTCGACGACACGCACCTTTTACGCACCCAAGTCGAGGAGGCGCTCGCCGAGCTCGTCGCCGCCGGGCAGGTCATCTCCGACAGCTTCGGCGGCTTGCGCGCGCTGCTCACGCCGCCTCGACATCACCGCCGCCGGGCAAGCGGCGCGCGCCTTGCTGGCGCCGGCAGGTGGGTGCTCGTCAAGCGGAAACGCGGTGATGAACACCGGCCTGCGCATAAGGCAGAGCGCATAGAGCAGATTGCGCTCGCGCTGCTTCGCCGTTACGGCGTCGTGTTCATGCGCATGCTCGAGCGTGAGGCGGGATCGCTGCCGAGATGGCGCGACCTGCTGCGTGTCTATCGCAAGCTCGAGGCGCGTGGCGAGATCAGGGGCGGACGTTTCGTCTCAGGCTTCTCCGGCGAGCAGTTCGCCCTTCCCGAAGCGATCGCAGCCTTGCGCGCGATCAGGCGGCGCGCACCTGACGACAGCCTCGTCTCAGTGTCAGGCGCTGATCCATTGAACCTCGCTGGCATCCTCACGCCGGGCCCGAAGCTCGCGGCGCTTACCGGCAATCGCGTGCTCTATCGCGACGGCATTCCGATCGCCTTC
>JBKOWI010000046.1:0-17821 GCA_046724315.1 Pseudomonadota bacterium
GCCCGACATCGCCCCTGCAATTCGGCTTGCCGCCATCGCCTTTATTGGCATGTCGGCCTTCACTGGTCAGGCGGCGGAAGACAAGAAGGCTTTGCAGGCGCCGTGCGTCGAAGACGCCATGATCGTGTTCGACGAGTCAGGTTCGATGTCCGGCGATGGGTGGGGCTATGGCAGCAAGTCCGCCGGCAGCGTGAGCCGGCTCGACAAAGTGCGCGCTACGCTTGCGGAGGTCTCACCGAGTATCACCCGGATTCGACGCGTGGGCCTCATCACCTTCGGGCCAGGTCCCTACAATCAATGCAACGTCACGCTCGAGCTGCGGCCGACAGAGAATGCCGCGACAGCCATCCTGGCTGCGGTCAAAGCGCTGACGCCTGCCGGAAAAACGCCGCTGACATCGGCCGTGGGACAAGCGGCTGACGTGCTCGACTACCGCAACAAACCTGGTCTCATAGTTGTCGTGACAGACGGCGAAGAAACGTGCGGAGGCTCACTCTGCGACCTCGGCAAGCAGCTTCACGCCGAGGCCGCACGGCTGACCGTTCACGTTATCTCGCTGCGCGTGCGTGGCATTAGCTGGGTAGGGGAGCAGAGTGTCCTCGAAGCGAAATGCCTCGCCGAGCAGAATGGCGGCCTCTATCTCACCGCGGAGACACAAGACGAGCTCAAGGAGGCCATCGAGAAGACGCTCGGCTGCCCGATGGTAACCGAAGCGGTAAAGCCTTAACGCGCGATGCGGTCAACCAGCGCGGCGACGGTCGCTTCGAGGCGGCGGAGATCTTGCGGCCGCGATTGGCGATGGTCGCCGTCCTTGATCAGCGTGAGCTCGACATCCTCGCAACACAGAAGATCGACGAGATCGAGCGCATGCCCCCATGGCACATCTGGATCGCACATGCCTTGCAGAATGCGCACCGGACGATCGAGGCGAAGCAATCCGTCGCCGATGAGATGCGAGCGCCCCTCCTCGATTAGATTCTTGGTAATGGGATAGGGATCGCCGTAGAGCGAAGGCTCGTAATAGACACCGTCGCGCTCCAGCGTCTCCTTTACTTCGGGCGTCATGCGGTGCCACATCAGCCGCTCGGTCATGTCCCAGGCCGGCGCGATGAGCACGAGTCCAGCCAACCGTTCGAGCCTCTCCTCTCGCTGAAGTTGCCTAACAAGGAGGAGGGCGATCCATCCACCCATCGACGAGCCCACCACGATCGTGCGCCGGTCTTCCAGCAATTGAAACACGGTGCTGGTCTCTTCCAACCAGTCGCCGATCGAAGCCTCGAGCAGATTGCCATTCGACAGCCCATGTCCCGAATAGTCGAAGCGCAACATCGGTACGGCATGAGCCCGCGCCCAGTCGGCGAGAGCGAGCGCTTTGGTGCTCTCCATGTCGGAAAGGAAGCCTGGAACCCACAGAAGGGCTGGACTGTCCCGATCGCCCACATCGGCAAAGCGAAAGGCAATGCGCCGCCTTCGGTTCTGCCCCACCTCCAGGAATTGCGGTTCTTGGTGGTCCATCCTAAGAAGCTTCACACGCTCCAACGAAAGCCGATGAAATCGAGGACATGGCCGAAGTGACCATATTGCAGGTCGTGCCGCGCCTCGACGCAGGCGGCAGCGAGCAGGCGACCGTGGAGATCGCCGATGCGCTCACCCGCGTCGGTGCCTCGGCCCTCGTTGCCACCGAAGGGGGCCGCATGGCAACCGCCATCACGCAAGTGGGCGGCGAGATCATTCCACTTCCGATGGCGAGCAAGAACCCCCTCACCATTCTCGCCAATGCCCGCCGGCTCAGGCGTCTGATCGAGGAGCGCAAGGTCGATCTCGTGCATGCACGAAGCCGGGCGCCGGCATGGAGCGCATTCTTGGCCACGCGAGCAACCGGACGGGCTTTCGTGACTACCTATCACGGCGCCTATGGCAGCACCGGAGGTCCGCTGAAGACCGCCTATAACAACGTCATGGGCCGCGGCGACCGGATCATCGCCAACTCGCACTATACCGCGGCGCTGATCGCCGAACGCCATCCTCTGGCGCGCGACCGCATCAGGGTGATCTATCGTGGCATCGACGCGGCGATGTTCGGCCCATTCGTCGTGCCGCCTGGTCCTGTTGCAAAACTCAGAGAGAGCTGGGGCGTTTCGCCTGACACCAAGATCGTGCTCCAGGCGGCGCGACTCACGGGACTGAAAGGCCATCGCCAAACCATCGAGGCTGCCTCGCGGCTTGACCGCGAGGGCGCGCTGGAGAGCGCGGTTATCGTCTTTGCCGGCGATGCGCCGCACAAAGCCGGATACCGGCAAGAGCTGCTCGACCTCATCGCTCATCATGAACTCGGCAACAAAGTGCGCCTCGTCGGTCATTGCCAGGATATGCCGGCGGCATTTCTTGCCGCGCATGTCGCTATTGTCCCTTCTCTGGTCCCCGAGACTTTCGGCCGGACCAGCGTCGAGGCGCAAGCCATGGGCTGTCCGGTCATCGTGTCAGATCTTGGGGCATTGCCCGAGACCATCATCTCGCCCGAGCAGGATACGGCGAGATTCACCGGCTGGCTCGTCCCAGCTAATGATGCCGGTGCACTTGCCGACAGGCTCGGGCTTGCGCTGTCGCTCACGCCACCCGAGCGGGCCAAGATCGGCGAACGCGCCACTGCGCGCGTTGCCGTGGAGTTCGCGCTGGCACAAATGCAGTCGAAAACGCTTGCAGTCTATGACGAGCTTCTAGGCACGCGCCTCGCCCAGCGTTATGCCGAATCCGCCGGCGTTGTAGGCCGCCTTGACGGAAGAAGGCAGATGAAATGAACCGAAAAGCGTGGCGCGGCTTGACTTTTCAGGCAGGGTTCCCATCCTGTAGAGCTGTAGGGCTTAGCGTCATCGCAAGAGCAGGGAATACATCGCTTTTGAAGGCGAGGGTCGCGACTGCTCGAACAGAGGAGAACGAAACATCGTAAGACGACCAATCAAGCTTACCCCCGAAAAGGGCGGTCCTCGTATCAACGAGGGCATCGACATCCCCAAAATCCAGCTCATCGACGCCACCGGCCATAATGTCGGCGTGGTCCCCACGTCCGAAGGGCTCGCGCGCGCAGTGGAAGCCGGGCTCGATCTCGTCGAGATCGCGCCCAACTCGGAACCGCCGGTCTGCAAGATCCTCGACTACGGCAAATACAAATATCAGGCGCAGAAGAAGGCCGCCGAGGCGCGCAAGAAGCAGCGCACCGTCGAGATCAAGGAGATCAAGATGCGGCCGAACATCGACACGCACGATTACGACGTGAAGATGCGCTCGATCCGCCGCTTCTTCGAGGAGGGCGACAAGGTCAAGGTGACTTTGCGCTTCAGAGGCCGCGAGATGGCACATCAGGAGCTCGGCGCGCAACTGCTCGACCGCGTCAAGGCCGACACCTCGACCATTGCAAAGGTGGAGTCGGAGCCTAGGCTCGAAGGTCGGCAGATGGTGATGGTGCTCGCGCCGCGTTAAGCCTTTCGCCCTGCGCGGGCCTTGCAATCCCGCTCAAATCCACCCTATAAGGCGCATCCGAGGAGCCGCCCGGCGGGGCATGCCGTGGCGGCTCGCATGCTTTCCACTCGTCGCTAATTCCCCCTGCCCGCTGCCGTTTTGGCGAGCCTCGCCGGGATCAAGATAAAGGAAGCCAAATGCCCAAGTTGAAGACCAAGAGCGGTGCCAAGAAGCGCTTCAAGGTCACGGCCTCAGGCAAGGTGAAGTGCCAAGCCTCGCGCAAGCGACACGGCATGATTCAGCGCCCGACCAAGTTCATCAGGACGGCGCGCGGAACCATGGTCCTGTCCGACGAGGACGCCAAGATCGTGAAGAGAAATTTCCTGCCCTATAGCCGCTAGGCTAAGGCCAGACTTCGAAGGAGCACCGTCATGTCTCGTGTAAAACGTGGCGTTACCAGCCATGCCCGCCACCGCAAGGTGATCAAGCAGGCCAAGGGCTATTACGGCCGCCGCAAGAACACCATCCGCGTCGCCCGCCAGGCCGTCGAGAAGGCCGGGCAGTACGCCTATCGCGACCGCAAGGTGCGGAAGCGCACCTTCCGCGCGTTGTGGATTCAGCGCATCAATGCAGCGGCACGCGAAAACGGCCTCACCTACGGGCGGCTGATCGACGGGCTGAAGAAGGCCGGCATCGAGCTTGACCGCAAGGTGCTTGCCGACATCGCCGTGCACGAGCCGCAAACCTTCAAGGGTCTTGTCGAGGCTGCCTCAGCTGCCGTGCGGGCTTAAGCCCTAAGGCCGCAGGCCATGGGAGCCTGAGCCATGAGCACGCTAGAGCTCTACAGTCTCAAAACCGAGCTGCTTCACGCCATCGCTGAAGCTAGCGACCTCGACAAGCTCGAGGAAGTGCGCGTCGCCGCGCTTGGGCGCAAAGGGCGCGTGTCGGAGCTGATGCAGGCGCTTGGCTCG
Organism: Pseudomonadota bacterium; assembly: GCA_046724315.1. Lineage (GTDB taxonomy): Bacteria > Pseudomonadota > Alphaproteobacteria > Rhizobiales > Methyloligellaceae > Methyloceanibacter. The sequence continues at coordinate 4,428 of JBKOWI010000046.1, forward strand.
CTGCCGCCGGAGGAGCGCAAGGCTTACGGCCAGGTCGTCAACAGCCTGAAGGACAGCGTTGGCGAAGCGCTCGAGGCCAAGCGCCGCGAGCTAACCAAGACCGCGCTCGGCCAGAAGCTCGCGGTCGAGCGGGCCGACGTCACGCTTCCCGTTCGCGAAGGGCCGCTCGCCGAGGGCCGCATCCACCCCGTGAGCCAGGTCACCGACGAGATCACCGAGATCTTCGCCGATATGGGCTTCTCGATCGCCGAAGGGCCCGACATCGAGACCGACTTCAACAATTTCACCGCGCTCAATATTCCGCCAGAGCATCCGGCGCGGCAGGACCACGACACGTTCTATCTTCCAGAGGCGCCCGACGGCACCCGCCCTGTGCTCCGCACCCACACGAGCCCGGTGCAGATCAGGACCATGCTCAGAGAGAAGCCGCCGCTTCGCATCATCGCGCCGGGGCGAGTCTATCGCTCCGATTCAGATCAGACCCACACGCCAATGTTCCATCAGGTTGAGGGACTCGCGATCGATGAGGAGACGCATCTTGGGCATCTCAAATGGGTGCTCGAGGAATTCTGCAAGGCCTTCTTCGAGGTACCGCAGGTGAAGATGCGCTTCCGCGCGAGCTACTTCCCCTTCACCGAGCCGTCGATGGAGGTCGATATCGGTTACGCCAAGGTTGGCGACGAATTTCGGATCGGCGAGGGCGACGATTGGCTCGAAATTTTGGGCTGCGGCATGGTGCACCCGAACGTGCTCAAGAATGTCGGGCTCGATCCCGAGCGCTATCAGGGCTTCGCCTTCGGGCTCGGCATCGACCGCATCGCCATGTTGAAATATGGCATGCCGGACCTGCGCGCCTTCTTCTCAGGCGATTTGCGCTGGCTCGAGCATTACGGCTTTCCGCCGCTCGCCATCCCGACCCTGGCCGCCGGCCCGTCCTAAAGCCATGAAGTTCACTTATACATGGCTCAAGGAGCATCTCGACACCAAAGCTGGCGTCGAGAAGATCGCCGACACCCTCACCCGCATCGGGCTTGAGGTCGAGAAGGTCTTCGACCCCAAGACTTCGCTCGCTCCCTTCCGCGTGGCTGAGGTGGTGAAATGCGAGAAGCATCCCAACGCCGACAAGCTCAGTATCTGCGAAGTGGACACCGGCAGCGAGCGCTTGCAAGTCGTGTGCGGCGCGCCCAACGCGCGTGCCGGAATGAAGGGCGTGTTCGCCCCGGTCGGCTCCTACGTTCCCGGCATCGATCTGACCCTCACGAAGGCCAAGATCAGGGGCGTAGAGTCGAATGGCATGCTGCTCTCCGAACGTGAGCTTGAGATTTCCGACGAGCATATCGGCATTATTGAGCTTGCCGCTGACGCCAAGGTAGGGAGCACCGCTTCGGCAGCACTCGGGCTCGATGATGCGGTGATCGAGGTTGCCATTACGCCGAACCGTCCCGACTGCCTCGGCGTGCGCGGCATTGCGCGAGATCTCGCTGCCGCCGGTCTCGGCAAGCTGAAAAAAGATTCGGTGAAGCCAATCAAAGGCAGCTTCCCAAATCCCATCCCCATCGAACTCGAGTTCGATAGAGAGACGGCTGACGCCTGCCGCGTGTTCGCGGGCCGGCTGGTGCGCAACGTCAAGAACGGCCCGTCGCCGGAGTGGCTCCGGCGGTGGCTTAAGGCGATCGGCCTCCGGCCGATCAACGCACTGGTGGATATCACCAACTACATCTCCTACGACCGCGGCCGTCCGCTGCACGTTTATGATGGAGACAGGCTTGAAGGCGCGATCCGGGCGCGCCTCGGGCGGCGAGGCGAATCGTTTCTCGCGCTCGACGGCATGACCTACCAGGTTGACGGCGACATGTGCGTCATCGCCGACGACCGCGCCGTACTCGGCCTTGGCGGCGTGATTGGCGGCGAGGAGACTGGCGTCACCGAGAGCACGACCAACGTCTTCATCGAGTCGGCCTATTTCGATCCCAAGCGCACCGCGCGCACGGGGCGCAGGCTCAATATCCAGTCCGACGCGCGCTATCGTTTCGAGCGCGGCGTCGATCCCGAGTTTGTGGTGGCCGGGCTCGAACTTGCCACAGACCTCGTGCTCCAGATTTGCGGCGGCGAGGTAAGCAAGATCACCATCACGGGTAAGCCGCCGAAGGCCAACCGGCCTTTCAAGTTCGATCTCGGCCTCATCGAGCGCCTGAGCGGGCTCGATCTCGAGGCGCGCGAGATCAAGGAGCTCCTCGCCGCTCTCGGCGTCGGGCTCGAAGGCAAGGGTAAGCACCTTAAGGCAGCCCCGCCCTCTTGGCGTCCCGACATTACCGGCCCCGCCGATCTCGTCGAGGAGGTAGTGCGACTCGTTGGCGTCGACAAAGTACCTGCCACGCCGATGCCGCGCTCTGCGGGCGTAGCAAAGCCGGTGCTGACCGAGCAGCAGAGGCGGCAGAGGCTCACCCGCCGCGTGCTTGCCGCGCGCGGCTTCGTCGAGGCAGTGACCTGGTCCTTCATCGCGCCCGAACACGCCAAGCTGTTCGGCGGCGGCGGGGCCGAGCTCACGCTGAGCAACCCGATCTCGACCGAGCTTGCCGTCATGCGACCTTCGCTCCTGCCTGGCATAATCACCGCGGCACAAAGAAATAGGGACAGGGGCTTCGCCGATGGCGCCTTGTTCGAGCTTGGCCAGGTCTATCGGGGCTCGCGGCCGGAGGATCAGTTCCTCGCGGCGTCCGGCGTTCGCTTTGGTCACTCGAACATGGAGGGATCGGGCAGGCATTGGTCGGGACAGGCGCCGCCTTCTTGCATATTTATAGTGAAGGAGGACGCCGTGGCGGCACTCGCCGCGCTCGGCATCGATCAGTCGAGTCTCACCGCCACCCGCGAGGCCCCATCATGGTTTCATCCCGGCCGCTCCGGCGCACTCAAGCTCGGACCTAAGAGTGTGCTTGCCGTGTTCGGCGAGTTTCATCCTGACCTTCTCGCCGGACTTCGCATCGACCCGCCGCTTGCGGGCTTCGAGCTTTATCTCGACGCGCTTCCCGCAAGCCGCCGTAAAGGTACGGCCAAGCCTGCGCTCGAAGCATCCGACCTTCAGCCAGTCAGACGCGATTTCGCCTTCCTGCTCGACCGCGAGGTCGCCGCTGGCGACGTAGTCCGCGCCGCGTCGAGCGCAGATCGCGCGCTGATCAGCGAAACGCGCGTGTTCGACGTGTTTACCGGCCAAGGCGTGCCCGAGGGCAAGAAGTCGCTCGCCATCGAGGTCACGCTTCAGCCACGCGAGAAGACGCTGACTGACGCCGAGATCGAAGCGGTGGCGGCGAAGATCGTCGCCGCGGTGCAGAAGGCGACCGGCGGGGAACTGCGCGGCTAGACACTCGCCTCCGCGTGGGCACGCGGAAGATCATCGAAACCGAGATTGTGGTCGCGGGCGAGATGGATCATCGCCCGCTCGGCGAGCGCTGTGATGGTCAGCAGCGGATTGACGCCGATCGAGCGCGGGATGACCGACCCGTCGCAGACATAGAGCCCGCCGTGCACGGTTTCGCCATCGCCATCGAACACCTGGCACTTGTGGTTGACCACGCCGCTTGAGGCGTCCTCGCCGATGCCGCAGCCGCCGAGAGGATGCGCGGTGGCCGGCTTCGTCCCCATGCTCGTCACGGCAAGCGGGCTCTTGATGTAGCGGGCGCCGACCGCCTCCGCGGCGCGGGTCAGCGCTTGGTCGACGCGCGCATAGACCGGCTCGTCGGCGACGCCAGGCCACTCGACCGTGGCGCTGCCGTTGTCGAGCCTGATCTTGCCCTTGGCCTCGTCATGCGAGACCACGAAGAAGGTATGGAGGTGCGAGAGCGGCCCTTGATAGACGCCTTTGATGAGGCTTTGCGCCGCGCCTAGCAGCCTGCCGCCTGATACGAAGAACACTGGCAGGAGCGGCGCGAGCGCCGAGGGCAGCACGCCCTCCTGGATGATCATGCTGCGCTCGAGGTACTTGCGGTCTGGAAGCTCGATCTGGCCGGCGACGCAGGCGCCGATGGCATCTCCGACATATTTGGGCGGGTAGCCCACGCCGATGCCGTTCACCTTCTCGGTGCCGCCGAGGGCGAACGCAATGATGTCGCCATTGGCGGAGAAGCCTTCGCCGAGCCGGTCTGAGAGCTTGAGGCCGCCCTCACGCGATCGAAGCAGGATCTCGGTCGAGCCGAGCGTGCCGGCGGCAAGGACCACGCTCCTGGCCTCGATAAAGCTTGGGCTCGCGTCCTTGGCGTCTGAGGGCGCGAAATAGACGCGCCAGCCGCCCTCATGCCTGGCGACATGACTTACCGCAAGCTCGGTGAAGATTTCGGCGCCATGGGCGCGGGCGTCAGGAAGATATGTCATGGCAACCGTGTTCTTGGCGCCCACATTGCAACCCGAGCAGCAATCGCCGCACAGCGTGCAAGCCGGCTGCGAGACTCCGGCAGGATTGACGTTGTCCTCGAAGCTCACCACCACTGGGGCGGCGACCGGTACGTCGCCAAAGGCGGCGCTCGCTGCGTCGAGCGCGCGATATTTGGTGAGCTCGGCGGCCTTGGCATAGGGCGTGGGGCGGAGCATCGCGGAAGCCCTGCCAAAGCCGATATCGAGCAGGCCGTCCCGGATGACCTCGTCTGGCCAGACCGCATCGGAGAACACGCGCGGGTCAGGCTTCAGCGCGACGCCCGCATTGATCAGCGAGCCTCCGCCAAGCCCGCAGCCGACCAGCACGTGGATGTCGGCGCCGAGCCGGAAATCGAACAGGCCAGTGCGCGAGCCTGAGCGCATCTTGCTGCCATTGATCTGAAGCTCGCGCCTCAGTTCCGGCAGCCGGCTCGGAAACTCCCCGGTGAGAAACTCCTTGCCCTTTTCGATCACGCATACGCTCTGGCCAGCACGCGCGAGCCGCGAGGCTGCCACGCCGCCACCATAGCCTGAGCCGACCACCACCACATCATAGGCAGGCTCGATCTGGTCTCGCGGGGAAGAAAGCCGCTGTTGCATGGCCCCTCAATAACTCAACCGGGGAGCCAGCCCAAGCTCCCCTAAGCGGTTGACGCCTTTCAATTCATTTCACGGTCGCGCGAGAGCCACTAGGCGAGCTTCCATCGCGTTCTTATGAATCGTCGAACGCTGATTCTGGAGACTTTCATGCTGGCGCGTTGGATCTGCGCGGTGCTGACCGCCACCCTCCTTGCCGCACTGCTTATGGCCGGCTCAGGCGGCACGCGTGCGGCAGAGTCGAAGACCGCGATCTTCGCCGGCGGCTGCTTCTGGTGCGTGGAAGCCGCTTTCGACGAAGTCAACGGCGTCACCGAGACGGTCTCAGGTTATGCCGGCGGCACCACGCCCAATCCCACCTACGGCGCCCATGAAGGTTACAAGGAAGCGGTCAAGGTGACCTACGACCCCGCCAAGGTCAGCTACGCCACCCTGCTCGACCATTATTGGCACAATATCGACCCGTTCGATCCCGACGGCCAGTTCTGCGACAAAGGCAGCACCTATCAGAGCGTCATCTTCGTCGGCGACGATGAGGAGAAGAAACTCGCCGAAGAGACCGAACAGGAGATCGCGGACAAGTTCAAGCAGAAGGTCGCAACCGAGATTAGGCCGACCACGACCTTCACCCCGGCCGAGGCCTACCACCAGGATTATCACAACCAGAATCCTATTGCGTACAAGTACTACAAATGGGGTTGCGGCCGTGCGCAGCGGCTGGAGCAGATCTGGGGCAAACCGTCCTAGCCTCGGCGTGCATCCAGAGAAGCCCGCCGAACGTTAGAGCGTCATGGAGAAGCGCGAGGTCATCTATCGCCATTCGGGCACGGTGCGCATCACGCACTGGATCAACGTGCTCGTGCTGCTCGTGCTCCTGATGAGCGGGATGCAAATCTTCAACGCCCACCCAGCGCTCTATCTCGGGGCGCAATCAAACTTCGACGCTCCGATCTTTGCCCTGGACGCCACGCAGGACGGCGACACCGTCAAGGGCGTCACCACGGTCTTTGGTCACAGCTTCGACACCGACGGTGTGTTCGGGGCCGCCACGGATGTCGAGGGTAACGTCGACGAGAGAGGCTTCCCCTGGTCGGTCACCCTGCCCGGACATCGCGACCTCTCCATGGGGCGCCGCTGGCATTTCTTCTTCGCCTGGCTCTTCCTGTTCAACGGCCTCGCCTACCTCCTGTGGAGTCTTGGCAGCGGTCACCTTCGGCGCGATCTCGCTCCGTCAGGCAAGGAGCTCAGTCACATCGGCGCTTCGATCATCGAACATGCCCAACTCAAATTCCCCAAGGGCGAGGAGGCCAAGCGCTATAACGTGCTGCAAAAGCTCAGCTATCTCATCGTCGCTTTCATTCTTCTGCCGCTCATGCTGCTGACCGGCCTCGCCATGTCGCCCGGAATGGACGCGGCCTTCCCTCTCCTGCTTGATGTGCTCGGCGGCCGGCAGTCTGCGCGCACCATCCACTTCATCACGGCGAGCGGCATTGTGATTTTCGTTGCGGTGCATGTCTTCATGGTGCTGGTCTCCGGCGTCTGGAACAATCTCCGCTCGATGATCACCGGCCGCTACGCGATTGAGCCCGCGGAGGAAAAGCGATGAGCGGCGAGCGGGAGATGCATCGGCGCGGCTTTCTCACGCGCGGCCTTGCGGCGGCAAGCACAGCACTGCTCGCCGGCTGCGACGAGCTTTCCGACCCGCCCTGGGTCAAGCGCGTGCTCGACTCTGCCGAGGAACTGACCCGAGTTTCGCAAAGGGCGCTGCTCTCGCCTACCGCGCTTGCGCGCGAGTACACAGAGGCCGACCTCTCGCCTGCGTTCAAGGCCAACGGCTCCACTGATCCTGGCGATCCCGTCTACAAGGCTCACGCGGCAAACGGCTTTGCCGACTGGAAGCTTGGCATCAGAGGCCTCGTCGAGCAGCCGTTGGAACTGTCGCTTGCCGAGCTTCGCGCCATGCCGTCGCGCACGCAGATCACGCGGCATGATTGCGTCGAGGGATGGAGCTGCATCGGCAAATGGAAGGGTGTACCGCTTTCCGCGCTGCTCGATCGCGTCAAGCTCAAGCCGGATGCGCGCTATATCGTGTTCTACTGTGCCGACAATCTGTTCGAGACCGGCAAAGAAAAGGACAAATACTATGAATCGATCGGGCTCGTTGACGCCTACCATCCGCAGACCATTCTCGCCTACGAGATGAACGATCAGACTCTTCCAATTGCCAACGGCGCCCCGTTGAGGCTCCGGGTCGAGCGGCAGCTCGGTTACAAGATGGCGAAATATGTGATGCGCATCGAGGCGGTCGATCACATCGCCGGCATCCGCGGCGGGCGCGGCGGCTTCTGGGAAGATCTCGGCTACGAGTGGTACGCCGGCATCTGACGTCGCCAAAATTCTACCGCGGCAGACCCGCCGAGCTCTCGCGGGTCCCTCCCAATTCGTCAGTCGCTTAGCGCTGAAGCACTACTTGCCGAACAGATGGTGGTGGTGCTTGTGGGTTTTCTTCCAGGCCTTGTAATGCGCCTTGCACTCTTTCTTGTAGGCGTGGCGCGCCTTCCGATCATGGGGATAGGCGGCTTTGGCAGCCTTGTGGCAGCCGCTACCAGCCATCGCCGGAGCGGACACCATGGCGGCCGTGGCGCCGACGAGGACGAGTGACGCGGCCGCAGCCAAAAACACTTTCTTAAGCATAAGGTTACTCCCGTCAGTGTGGACCCAACGTCACGCGCCGTGATAAGGCCCCAAGGAGAGTATTTTCGTCAACAACGATCTGCTCCCTGCGGCGAATTCGACCGACGCTATTCGTGTTTAATTGATCTTCTTTAATTGATCTTCGCAGGTGTGGCATTTCGTTCAATTTGAATAAAACACCGAACTGAGCGAAATAAATGAGAAAGGGACCCGAAACCGGGTCCCTTTCTTGAATAAAGTCTCGATCTTCTTCTGCTGATTTAGGCTTTGGCGGCCTTCTTTTGTGCCTTCCAGGCCTCCTTGCACTCATGCTTGTAGGCGTGGCGGGCTTTGTGGTCCGCCGGGAACTTAAGTTTCGCCGCCTCTTTGCACGTGAGTGGGGCCATGGCCGCCGCCTCGGCTGACGGGACAGGGAGCGCAAAGCCCGCGACGAGACCGCCCACGGTAGCGGCTAAGAGCACTTTCTTCAGCATAAGATCACTCCGTTTTGGTTTGACGATTGGCAATGGTAGCAGCCCTTAAGGCCTAACCGACGCGACATTAGGGCAGTTCCCCAGTTTTTTCGCCATAATTCGCGGTCCCGCCACCTTGACCCTTGCGGGTTTCCCCCCTTACCAAGCCCGGCATGAATTCACCAGAGGCGCGGCCCCTTTCCCGCATCCGCAACTTCTCCATCATCGCCCATATCGATCACGGCAAATCGACGCTCGCAGACCGGTTGATCCAACTCTGCGGCGGACTTTCCGCGCGGGAGATGAAGGAGCAGGTGCTCGACTCGATGGATATCGAGCGGGAACGCGGCATCACCATCAAGGCTCAGACCGTGCGGCTCGACTATCGCGCGCGCGACGGCGAGCTGTACGAGCTCAACCTGATCGACACGCCGGGTCACGTCGATTTCGCCTATGAGGTGAACCGCTCGCTTGCGGCCGTCGAGGGATCACTGCTCGTCGTAGATGCCACTCAAGGCGTTGAAGCGCAGACGCTCGCCAATGTCTATCAGGCGCTCGACAACGATCACGAGGTGGTGCCGGTCCTGAACAAGATCGACCTGCCTGCTGCGGAGCCAGATCGCGTGCGCCAACAGATCGAGGACGTGATCGGGCTCGACGCCCACGACGCGCTCGAAATCTCCGCCAAGACGGGCAAAGGCATCGAGGACGTGCTCGAGGCCATCGTGCATCGTCTCCCCCCGCCCAAGGGCGAGGCGCACGCTCCGCTCAAGGCCCTCCTCATCGACAGCTGGTACGACGCCTACCTCGGCGTGGTCGTGCTGGTGCGTATCTTCGACGGCACGCTCCACAAGGGCCAACGCATCAGGCTGATGTCGACCGGCGCCGCCTACCAGGTCGATCGTGTCGGCATCTTCCGCCCCAAACAGGAAATGCGCGACCGGCTCGGCCCTGGAGAGATCGGCTTTTTCACAGCTTCGATCAGGCAGGTGGCCGACACGCGCGTGGGCGATACCGTCACCGACGAGAAGAAGCCTGCGTCGGCCCCACTCGCCGGCTTCAAGCCGGCACAGCCGGTGGTGTTTTGCGGCCTGTTCCCTGTTGATGCCAGCGAGTTCGAGAATTTGCGCGAGGCAGTCGGCAAGCTCAGGCTGAACGATGCGAGCTTCACCTACGAGATGGAAACATCAGCGGCGCTCGGCTTCGGCTTCCGTTGCGGCTTCCTCGGGCTCCTTCATCTCGAAATCATACGCGAAAGGCTCGAGCGCGAGTTCAATCTTGACCTGATCGCCACGGCGCCATCGGTCATCTATCGCGTATATCTCACCGATGGCACCATGAAAGAGCTGCACAACCCCGCCGACATGCCCGAGCCACAGAAGATCGCCAAGATCGAGGAGCCGTGGATCGAGGCGACCATCCTCGTGCCCGACGAGCATCTCGGCTCAGTGCTCAAGCTTTGCGAGGACCGGCGCGGGCGGCAGAAGACGCTCACTTATGCCGGCTCGCGCGCCATGCTGGTCTACGAGCTGCCGCTCAATGAGGTGGTGTTCGATTTCTACGACCGCCTAAAGTCGGTCAGCCGCGGCTATGCATCGTTCGACTATCACATCATCGGCTACGAGGAGGGCGACCTGGTCAAGATGGCGCTCCTCGTCAACAACGAGCCGGTGGACGCGCTGTCAGTGATCGTCAACCGGTCACGCGCCGAGGCGCGCGGCCGCGCCATGGTGGAGAAGCTGAAGGATCTCATCCCGCGCCATCTGTTCAAGATCCCGATCCAGGCCGCGATTGGGTCTAAGGTGATCGCGCGCGAGACCATCAGCGCCCTGCGCAAGGACGTGACCGCGAAATGCTACGGCGGCGACATCACCCGCAAGCGCAAGCTGCTCGACAAGCAGAAGGCGGGAAAGAAGAAGATGCGCAGCTTCGGGCGCGTCGAAATTCCGCAGGAGGCCTTCATCGCCGCGCTCAAGATGGACGCCGACTAGTCCTTAAATTTTCGACGACGGCAAAACGCAGTTGACGAACCGAAACGCGGCTCCCGCGTTCTCGGTGCTCGGTATCTTTTGTTACTCCTGTAGGGGAGTTCTTCCCATGCGTAGCGCCGCAATTTTGTCTCTCATCTTTCTCGCCGTCGCCCTGACCAGCGCGCGAGCAGCGCCTGCGACCATCGAAGGATCGTGGCGCGGCTCGGGCATCGTCACATATCGTAACGGAGCCGACAATGTGCAGTGCCGGGTGCGATACACGCGGCTGACCGCGAAGTCGTTCGCGGTGTCGTCCCAGTGCGCGACGGAAAGCGGCCGCTACGAGCTGACCGGGCGCGTGGTGAATGTTGGCGGCAATCGCTACACGGGGCTGGGTGCAGCAAGGAAACCAAAGCGGCAGAGTTTCGCTCGTCCAGCATGGCAATCGTCTGTCGGTCACGGTAACCAGCCGGCAGGGATTGGCGTGGTTGAGCTTTTGGCAAGGCTTGGCTGAGTAACTCAGCGCAAACAGGGCCTAGTCGCCTCCTTCGAGAAAATTGGATCGAACGACGGCTCGGGAACCGCCACCGGCCAAGTGACGTTGAGCAGACCGAGCCCTTTTGCGGCCGCCCGTGAGCGTAAGGAAAAACTTCAGTCGGTACGGCGTTTATGCTGTAACGAGGAGTTTTCATTGGTTATGATAAGATGATCTGCCTGCCAAATTCTCGTCAAACTTAGTTATATTAAGACTTTATCGCGGCGTAAGGGTGATTTTGTTGTGCCTGCTTGGCAGAACTACTTGACTGCGACCTAAAAATCACGTTGCATGCCCGCAACAGGGACAGCAGCACGACGGGGGACAAGTCGCGCTGGGCTCCAGCGCCGTTCCCGTAACATCAAGCATTTTTGCTGCGTCTAAAGCCGCCCGGGCTGCGCTCACGGGTTCGGCTTGGGATCGCGTTGGAGCGCGCAGGAGGGAACTCGTAAATGCGTCTCGTGATGCGTATTGCCCTCGCTTGCGGGCTATGTCTCCTTGCTTTGACAGCGATTGCCGCGCCCCGCGCCAGGGACGGGGCTAAAGCCGAAGCCAAAGATCAGCCCTCAGCCAAAAGTCAGCCATCCGCGGCGAGCGCGCGCGAAAACTACCGCGCTCGCCTCAACGAGAACGTCGTCACCATCATGGCTGGGAGCGCGAGCGGCACCGACCTCGCCATCGTTCAGGACATCGCCGACGTGCTCAATGACGGCGATCAGCTTCGCGTCCTGCCCATCGTCGGCAAAGGGCCCGAGCAGAACATCAAGGACGTGCTTTTCCTGCGCGGTGTCGACATGGGGATTACCCAGGCCAACATCCTCAAGCACTACGCCAAGACCGGCGAGCTCGGGTCGAACTTCATCGACCAGGTCGCCTACGTCGCCAAGCTGTTCAACGAGGAGATGCACATCCTGGTGCGCTCCGACGTGAACGACATCAACGAGCTGAAAGGCAAAGCCGTGAATTTCGGAGCTGAGGGAAGCGGCACCGAGATCACCGGCAAGCTCGTGTTCGAGGCGCTCGGCATCGACGCCAAGGAAATGCATCTCAGCGACGCCGACGCGGTGCAGAAGCTCAAGTCGGGGGAGATCGCGGCGATGATCACGGTGACGGGCAAGCCCGCGCCGGCGCTCGCCAACATCAAGGATGCACATGGGCTCAAGTTCCTCACCGTACCTTACGCCAAGGAGCTCGAGGACAGCTACTATCCCGCAACGCTCACGCATGACGATTACCCGGACCTCGTTCCCGAAGGGCAGCGCGTCGATACCGTCGCGGTGTGCGCGGTTTTGATCTCGTTCAACTGGGAGAACGATTCGCCGCGCTACAAAAGACTCGCGAAGTTCGTGGATCGCTTCTTCACCAACTTCGATGCGTTCCAGAAGGCGCCGCGCCATCCAAAATGGCGCGAGGTCAATTTCGCCGCGACCTTGGAAGGTTGGCACCGCTCGCCGCTGTCGCAGGCTTGGATCAACAACACCAAGGGGGTGACGAGCATAGCCTCGCGCGACAACTTCGATGCGTTCATGGCGCAGACGCAGCGCACGAGCGGAACGCCAATGTCCGACTCCGAACGGGCCGATCTGTTTCGTGCGTTTCTCGAGTGGACTAAGTCTCACAGCAATAATTGACGGAGCTCAACCGTCTCTAGCTCTCTTTTTGTGTGTGATGCGTAGGAGGGTTACATGGGACAGTCAGCACTGGGTCAGTCTGACACCGTCATCCATCCGAAGAGCTTGAGCGAGCGACTTGCTGCCGAGACGCCGGCACCGCCAGAGGCGATGGCCGAGCGCTTCGCACCGGACGCACCGAGAGGCCGTAACGGGCTCTCTGACCGAGCGATCATAGAGCCGGAGAGGTTCCAGGGCCTCGTCCACGAGCGCCTGCCCCGAAGCAATCGCGCGCTGTTCGTGGGCTTATTGATCATTTCACTCATTCCGACCGCCCTCATCCTCGGCCTGCTTTGGCGGGGTGCGGTCAGGTTTCCGGGGGAGCGCACAGTCTTGAAATCGGAGACAGCTCCGTTTGTGGAACTCTCGCAGGCCTCGCTTGCCGCCGCTCCCCAACGCGAGACCGAGGCCGCTCCCCAAGGCGAGACCGAGGTGAAGCCACAGATTGCGCTGAACACGGACCGTAGCATCGAAGCGAAGCCCGGCGAGGAAGTTCCCTTTAACATCGCCATCGATTCCGTAGACATGCTCCCGGCACGAAGCATCATCGCCATCCGCGGGATCCCGCAAGGCGCCACCTTCTCACAAGGGCGGCCCTACGGGTCTTCGGAATGGAGCCTGACGCCCGACGAGGTCGGCGACTTGCGTATCCATCTGCCGAAGGAGACGGCCGCAGGAGCCGATATGCGCATCGAGCTTGTCGGCGCAGATGGCACGACGCTCGCAAGCGCGACGACCAGGCTTGACGTCGCAGAAGACCCGCGCGCGGCGCTGATTCTGCGCTCCGACGAAGGCGACCGCATCGAGGATCTCATCAAGCACGGCCAGAAAATGGTCGAGGTCGGCTATCTCGCCGGCGCGCGGGATTATTTCAAGCGCGCGGTCGAGGCCGGCAGCGGCGAGGCCGCGCTGCTTCTCGGCGCTTGCTATGATCCGGCCTTCATCGAGAAGATCGGCGCACAAGGAATCAAGCCCGATGCCAAGGAGGCGCGCAACTGGTACGAGCGCGCGAAGCAGTTCGGCATTGCTGACGCCGACGCAAAGCTCGCTGAACTCGCCAGGCAATGGCCCG
>JBKOWI010000057.1:0-5165 GCA_046724315.1 Pseudomonadota bacterium
CGGTCCTTCACCGAGCTGCCCGGATTGAGGAACTCGGCTTTGCCAAGGATTTCGCAACCGGTTGCTTCAGAAGCCCGGCGCAACCGGATCAGTGGCGTCTCGCCAATGGCGCCGACGAATCCATCGCGCACACCCATCAAATGCAAGCTCCCCTTTGTATGAGCATAGGCACAGTATCGCCCGGCTCCGGCGCGGATCAAGAAGTGCCCAGCCCGAGAGATCAGCGCCAGCGTTCGCGCAGCCTCACCCGGTTGAGGGCAAGCCACTGGAGCGCGATGAGGGTTGCCGCGTTTGTGAACATCCCAGAGTGTAGCCCGGCCTCGATCTCCGGCCAGGGTCGGACGATCACGCGGATGTCTTCTTCCTCGCCGGCCAAACCATGAACGCCACCGGCTTTGCTGCTATCCACCCGACCGACAAAGAGCGATACGTGTTCCGAAGCTCCGCCTGGGCTCGACAAATAGGACCCGATCGGCTCCAGGTCGGCCACGGCAGAACCAGTTTCTTCTTCCATCTCGCGGCGCGCCACCTCTTCGGCGGTTTCGCCCTCATCGATGACGCCGGCCACGATCTCGGTCAACCAGCACGGCTCACCGGCGGCGTAGGCTCCGATACGGAACTGTTCAATCAAGATGACAGCATCCCGGTCGGGGTCGTAAGGAACGACGGCCGCGACATGGCCGCGTTCGAAAACCTCCCGCGTGATTTCACTGGTCCACCCCCCTTCGTGCCGCCGGTGGCGCAGCCGATAGCGGTCGATCTGGAAATAGCCGTTGTAGACGGTTTCCTGCGCCAGGATCTCGACATCCTTGCGGTCCATGGGGTGGATCTCCGTTGCTCAAACTTCAACCAAATCGGTAGAAATCCTGCCATAAAAGCCGGTTGCGTTTAGACCGAGGAGGGTCGCACGCGCATTGACAGTAGAACCGGCTTGGCTCGATAGTAACGTTGGAACCTAAAACAGGGCCGCATCCGCAACGGACGGCGACAGCAGTCCAAAGAAAATTGCGGACCAAACAAGCAAAACGAAAGCGAGCACCATGATCGGCCTTGGTGCCGCGCAGTTAGGTAAGCGTCGAGGGAGATGAACCATATGGATAGAAGAGATCTAAGCCGGGTCCATTCCGGTATTCCGAAGCTTGCGGAGTATCTGGAACAGGGCAAGCTCGATCGCCGCGAGTTTCTGAGAATGACCACACTGCTCGGCCTCTCGGCCGGTACGGCTTATGCGCTTGCAGGACGGATAACGGGCGACCGCGCGATTCCAGTGGCTCGGGCGGAAACACCCAAGAAGGGCGGCATCGCCAAGGTGTCGATGCGTGTCCAGCCCTACGATAATCCGGCGACTTATTCCTGGATCGAAGATTCGAACGTCGCGCGGCAGGCCAACGAGTATCTGACCCGTACCGGAAGCGACAACATCACGCGCCCACTCCTGTGCGAGAAGTGGGAGGCTAGCGACGACCTGAAGACCTGGACCTTGCACCTGCGCAAGGACGTGAAATGGTCCAATGGCGATCCCTTAGTCGCCGATCAGGTGATCTGGAACATCCAGCGCTGGCTCGATCCGGCCGTCGGTTCCTCGGTGCTCGGCCTGATGAAGGGCTACATGCTGAAGGACGTCGATACCGGCAAGAAGGACGACAAGGGCAACCCCGTCATGTCGACCGCGCTGTGGGACGCCAACGCGATCGAGAAGGTGGATGACCACACTGTTCGCCTCAACGCGCAAACACCGCAGCTTGCGGTGCCGGAGCATTTGTTCCATTACCCCGCCCTCATTCTGCATCCGAAGGACGGCGGCAAGTGGGGTCCGGGCGCGCTTGGGACTGGCGCCTTTGAGTTGACCGAAATCGAGGTCGGCAAGAAAGCAACCTTGCGTGCACGCAAGTCCTATTGGGGCGATGGTCCGTATCTCGATGGCGTGGAATTCATCGATCATGGCGACGATCCGAATGCGGGCGTGAATGCGCTGGAGGCCGGACAAGTCCATGGCCTTTACCAGATGACGATCACCCTGTTGCCCAGGCTGCAGAAGCTCAAGGAGGTGGAGATCCGCTCGGTGAACACGGCCCAGACCGCCGTGGCGCGCATGCAGCCGATCCACAAGCCGTTCGATGATCCACGCGTGCGCAAGGCGTTCCGATTGGCCCTCGATACGGAGAAGCTCCTGCAAATCGCTCACAAGGGCCTTGGCGCTCCGGCGGAGCACCACCATGTGGCGCCGATCCATCCGGAATACGCCAAGCTGCCGTTCATGAAGCAGGATATCCCCGCGGCCAAGAAGCTGTTGGCCGAGGCTGGCTATCCGAATGGATTGACGGTGGACTTCAGCGGCAAGAAGGATCCGGATTGGGAGCCCATCGCCATGCAGGCGATGGCCCAGATGTGGAAGCAGGCAGGCATCACGGTAAACCTGAAGGTCCTGCCTTCAGCCCAATATTGGGAGATCTGGGATAAGGACACCAACCCGTTCGCCTTCACCACCTGGACGCACCGGCCTTTGGGTGTGATGGTGCTCGGGCTCGCCTACCGGACCGGGGTGCCGTGGAATGAGAGCAAGTGGTCGAACAAGCAGTTCGACGATCTCTTGACCAAGGCCGAAGGCACGCTCGATGTCGAGCAACGCCGGAGCATCATGGCCCAGCTCGAGAAAATCATGCAGGAAGAGGGCCCGATCGCTCAGCCGCTGTGGCGCGCGGTCCCGCAGCCCTTCAACAAACATTTGAAGGGTCACGTCGCCCATCCGACCAGCTACTTCTTCTGCGAGCAGTGGTGGCTGGAGACATGAGAACAGACTTATAAATAATTGGACGTCTGAGCGGGCGCATGGGGATTTTGGCCCCCCATGCGCCCAATCTATTCTGGTAGTGTCCAGGTAATGCCCCCGCGAGAGGGGCCGGACAGGGCAGGCGGCGCAACGGATGCTTAGATTTTTCGCCACACGGCTTGGTTGGCTCCTGGTCACCGTATTTGTGGTGACGTTTCTCGTCTTCTGCGTAAACGAGTTCTCTCCCGGCCAAGTCGCTCGCAAGATCCTGGGGCCCTACGCGACGCCGGAACAGCTCGCGCTGCTGACGCAGCAGATGGGGCTTAATCGGCCGGTCTTCCTCCGCTACTTCGGCTGGCTTGAGCAGACCTTGCGCGGCGATCTCGGCTATTCGACGCTCTACCGGACCAAGGTGAATAACGTCATCTGGACACGTCTGGCCAATACCGGCCTGCTCGCGACAATCGCCTTCAGTGTCATCGTACCGGTGTCCGTCCTGCTTGGAATTTCGGCCGGGATGCGGGAGGGCTCACGCCTCGACCGCACCATTTCCGTCGCCTCCATCGTCACGACTTCGGTACCCGAATTCGCCTCTGGCGCATTCTGGGTGGCCATTTTCGCAACTTGGCTGGGTCTCTTGCCCGGTACCTCGCCGCTCGAATCCTCGGCGAACTGGTCGATACCACAGCAGCTCGTCATGCCGGTAATGGTGATGGTGCTCTATGACCTCGGCTATGTCGTGCGCATGGTGCGCGCCTCGATGGTCGAGGTGATGATGCGCCCATACATCCGCACGGCGGTGTTGAAGGGCATGCCGTATCGCGATGTCATAATGAAGCATGCGTTGCGTAACGCCATGATCGCGCCTTTCACGGTCATCCTGCTGCAGATCAACTACCTGATTACCGGCGTGGTGGTCGTCGAAGCGCTGTTCGCTTACCCGGGCTTCGGCCGGATGTTTCTCGACGCCGCCTTGTTCCAGGACATCGCGGTGATCGAGGCAGGCGCCATGGTCGCGGTGGTCATCGCCGTGCTGACGCAGATTATCGGCGACTTCGGCTACATGCTCCTCAACCCCCGTATCCGTTTCCAGTAGGGAAGAACCATGGCTGTCGAGATTGCACCCGCCACTCCTTCCCTACGCCGACCCACTCCGACTTGGTGGCGCCGCCTGTCGTTGCTGCGCGAATCCCCCATTGGCATCGTGGGCGTCTTCCTGGTGCTGTTCTGGGTGGTGATTGCGATCCTGGCGCCGTTGATCGCGCCCTACGACCCGAACGAGAGCGATTATACCGCCTTGCTCGATCCAACTCCGTCGGCGCTGCATTGGCTGGGCACCGATAATCAAGGGCGCGACATCCTTTCGCGCATCATCTGGGGCTCGCGGACCGTCCTCATCGTCGCTCCCATCGCGGTGTTCTCCGCCTATGTGGTGGGCTCGATCATGGGACTGCTCGCCGGCTATTATCGCGGCTGGGTCGACAACCTCCTCACGCGCGTCTCCGACATCATCCTGTCCTTTCCGGTGATCATCCTCTACATGATCATCATCGCGGTGTTCGGCCCATCCGCCCTCAACATCGTGCTGGCGGTCACGTTCGTCGCTTCGCCGCAGATCGCCCGCATCGTGCGCGGCCTCACGCTGGAGTTGCGCGAGCAGGACTTTGTCGCCGCCGCGAAGATGCGCGGTGAATCACCGATCTACATCATGTTGGTCGAGATTCTACCGAATGCGCGGGGCCCGCTCATCGTCGATGCCTGCTTAAGAATGGGTTACACCACCATCACCATCGGCGTGCTCGGCTTTCTTGGCCTGGGACTGCCGCCGCCCGATCCCGATTGGGGCGGCATGATCAAGGAGAGCTACGGCATGGTCTCGGTGTACCCGCATATGCCGCTGATCCCGTGTGCGGCCATTTCTTCGCTGGTCCTCGGCTTCAATCTTCTGGCCGATGGCATGCGTGAAATCAGCCTTCGCGACTAGGAGCGGCAGGCCATGGAAACGCGTCCGACCGGTACTCCTGTCCTCGAGCTCGACCATGCCCGCATCTCATATTTCACGCGGGCAGGGGAGATCAACGTCATCCCGAGCGTGAGCTTCCGGATCATGCATGGCGAGGCCATGGGCCTTGTCGGCGAATCCGGTTGCGGCAAATCGACGGTTGCTTTCGCGGTAATGAACTACCTCGGCCGGGCCGGTCGTCTCACCGGCGGTCGTGTGCTGTTCGAGGGCCACGACTTGGGGAAGATGAGTTCCGACGAGCTGCGCCAGATCCGCGGCGGGCGCATGGCTATGGTCTATCAAGACCCGATGTCCAGCCTCAATCCGGTCATGCAGGTTGGCCGTCAGCTCATGGAAGTGCCAGCCATCCACCAGAACGCCAGCCCCGAAGCG
>JBKOWI010000083.1:0-13969 GCA_046724315.1 Pseudomonadota bacterium
GACGGCTGCAAGCAAAACGGCGCGGAACGACGCGCCGCGGCTATAGACATGAATCACCGCGAGCCCTTGCAGCACGTAAGCGAATAGCAGCGCGCCTGCCAGTCCGGTCGCGAGCAAACCCGGCAGGCCGGGCAGGAAGGATGCCGCGAGCGCCCCAGCGAAGATGGGCACGAGGGCGTTCGGCAGCTCGAAACTGTGAAGATCAGGCCACGGGCGGCGCGCTCGTCCCGAGGCATCGACGATGAGCGCCGCCATCCAGAGATTGAACAAGGTGATGGTCAGCCAGATGATGGCGAAGGCAGCGGGGAGGGCCTTAGCTAACACAGTCGAAAGGCTAGTGATCGCCTGCTCGGTGAAGACCGTGCCGTCGCGGTCAAGCTCTTTCAAAGTGCTGTGCTCGAGGATCTGGCGGATCGAGTCGCGATAGGCCTCCTGATCGTAGCCAATCATGAGCACAAGAATGGCGGCAAGGAGTCCTGCGATCAGCGCCGCCCAACCCACGATACGGCCGGGGGGGTACCACTCGAGGGCGCCAACCACCTGGCCATTCGGCGTTGCTGCCGGACGAGACAAAAGCGCAAGATAAGCCAGAAGGGCGGTGGGCGCCGCGATCGACAGCGCGAAGACGGCAGCGGTAGTGGGTCCAAGACTCGCGGCGATTACGACTGTGCCGGTCACTGCCGAGAACAGCGCGGCCATTCCGCCCCAGCCAAGTCCGGCTAGGCAAAGCGGAAGTGGGGCGAGATAGAACAGCACCCCAGCAAGCAATGTCGCCGTGGCGGCGGAGGCAAACAGCGCCGCCGATACCAGCCCCGAGCCCGCGCCGATGATGAGAGGAATTGGCATCAATGTCGCTGTCCCGTCCTTTGAAGAGCGGTTAGGGGAGGGTCGTCCTCCCCAACTTTGCATAGAGCCTAAGCCCGAGTTCCTTACTTCGACCCCTACTGAATAAGATAGGGCAGAAGGCCGAGGAAGCGGGCGCGCTTGATAGCACGAGCAAGCTCGCGCTGCTTCTTGGCGGAAACTGCGGTGATCCGGCTCGGAACCATCTTGCCGCGCTCGGACACATAGCGCTGCAAAAGCTTCACGTCCTTGTAGTCGATCTTAGGCGCCTTATCGCCCGAGAACGGGCAGGTCTTGCGCCGACGGTAGAAGGGGCGGCGCGCCTGGACTTGCGTCATACTCATCGGGAATCCTCCTCGCCTTCAGTGGTATCGGCGCCTTCGACCTCAACGTCGCCGCGCGGCTCACGTGGCCCATGCTCGCGGTCGCGGTCACGAAAATCGCGCCTGCCTCCACGGCGTCCGTCGCGATCGCGATCACCACGATCGCCGCGGCCCTCACGCTCGTCACGATCGGCCCGGCGCATCATTGGCGACGGTCCAGTCTCGTGCTCATCCACCCTGACAGTGAGGAATCGGATGATGTCGGTGGAAAGCCGCATCTGGCGCTCAAGCTCGGCCACAGCGTCAGGCAGAGCGTCGATATTCATTAGCGCATAATGCGCTTTGCGGTTCTTCTTGATGCGATAGGCGAGGGACTTCAGTCCCCAATATTCCGTCTTGCCGACCGATCCGCCACGCTCCTCGAGGATTGAGCGAAAGCTTTGCAGTAGACCGTCGACCTGCTGCGCGGAGATATCCTGCCGCGCGAGGAAAACGTGTTCGTATAGAGGCATGAAATGCCTTTCCTTCCTTTTTTGCTCCGGCGCGAAGCCTCGCCCGGGCGTTCCAGAAGGAAAGGCCCAAGTGATGACCCAGAGAGCGGAGACACGGGAGGGCGGCTTCGAGCCTGCCGCTGTAGGTAGCGGTCCTCCGTTCAGCCTCCGACCGGAGCGGTTGCTGGTGGCGCCTTTATAAGGTTTCGCGCCGCCTTTGCAAGACTGCCGAGGCGTTCCAGCCCTATTGCGGTATGGATTTCGCCTTGCACTCCGTTTCTTTATTGTCGGTCACCGAGAAGGCCTTGCAATTGGCCTCACCGTGGACCTCGACCACTCCGATCTTGTCGATAGGCGCGTCCTTGTATTCGAGGGTGAAGGAGACCGGAGTGGTCTCTTGCTTGGTCAAGTCCTGGGACGGACGGCCCTTGGCATCGAAGGAGAAAATAAGATCCTTGGGATCGCCCATGCGTGGCGCGAGTTGAAACTCGCTAAAGCCCGGCGAGGGTGCTGACGCCTTCACCGTGATGGAAACAGTCGCCGGGTCGGACTTGTTGATGACGACGGAGATCTCTTCGACCGAGGCGAGCTCGACGAGCGCGGGGTTGGGGGGCAGCTTCGATTTCCAGGGCCATGTCTCGGGCTCGGCGGCGACAAGCGAAGAGCTTGCGACCATCACCGCTGCGGCTCCGGCTATGGCGCCGATGACAACGGGTTTCATAACTGTCTCCCTTGAGGGCTTGTTGGTCTGCTCCGGCACCTTCTAGCATGCGCGGATTGGGAGAAACCCATTATCTTTGATCCTCTTGAGGCTCGTGCGCTTTTGCCGCTTGGCTCGTGAAGGGTAACGCCGCCGCCGCGCTCGCTTGACAGCAAAGATTGAAACAGTGTCTTTGCCGCATCTTCCACCACATCGAGATGACTGAGCCTGATGAGCATCGCCTTCCTTTTTCCCGGCCAGGGAAGCCAAGCCGTCGGCATGGGGGCCGAGCTCGCCAAGTCTTATCCCACGGCGCGTGCCGTCTTCGATGAAGTCGATGCCGCTCTCGGTCAGAATCTTTCGCGATTGATGTGGGAGGGACCGGAGAGCGAGCTAACCCTCACAGAGAATGCGCAGCCCGCTCTGATGGTGGTCTCGCTCGCAGCCATGTGCGTTCTCAGGGAGAAGGGGCTGAAGCTTCAAAACAAAATCGCCTATGTTGCCGGCCATTCGCTGGGCGAATATTCGGCGCTGGCCGCAGCCGGCGCGCTCAGCCTTTCAGATACGGCGCGACTCTTGAAGACGCGCGGCCGCGCCATGCAAGAAGCAGTGCCAGTAGGAAAAGGGGCAATGGCGGCGCTGCTCGGTGCCGATCTCGAAAAGGCGCAAGCGCTTGCCGAGGCGGCCGCAGAGGGCGAAGTTTGCGCTGCCGCCAACGACAATGCGCCAGGGCAGGTAGTGATCTCCGGCACTAAGACTGCGATCGACCGCGCGGTTGCGCTCGCGCCCAAATTCGGTGCGCGCCGTGCCGTGTTGCTTCCGGTGAGCGCACCGTTTCATTGCGCCCTCATGCAACCAGCGGCTAACGCGATGCGAAACGCTCTGGCCGGCGTGAAAATCGAGGCACCCGCCGTACCCCTGATCGCCAATGTGCTAGCCACGCCAATTACCGATCCGGAGGCCATCAGGGCGCGATTGGTAGAGCAGGTCACGGGCCTTGTGCGATGGCGCGAGACCATGCTTCACCTCAAGACGCGCGGCGTTGGAACCTTCTACGAAGTGGGAGCCGGGCGCGTGCTCAGCGGGATCGCGCGGCGCTTCGATGGAATCGAGGCCCGAAACGTCGGAACGCCAGAGGAGCTTGAAGCTGCTTCGGCGGCACTGGCGGCCTAGGTCCTTAGGAGAGGAGGGCGTCAATGTTCGATTTGACAGGGAAAGGAGCGCTCGTGACGGGCGCCTCTGGCGGCATCGGCGGCGCCATTGCCAAGGCGCTACACGGGCAAGGCGCCACCGTGGCGATCTCCGGTACCAACAAAGAGAAGCTTGATGCGGTTGCCGCCGAGCTCGGCTCGCGCGTGTTCGTAATGCCTTGCGACCTGCGCGATCGGCAGGCGGTCGCCAAGCTCGCCGACGATGCTGAAAAGACCCTCGGCCAGACCGATATTCTCGTGAACAATGCCGGCATCACTCACGACAACCTGTTCATGCGCATGAAGGACGAGGAGTGGGATGACGTGATCCTCGTCAATCTCACCTCGGTGTTCGTGCTCACCCGGAGTATCCTGCGGGGCATGATGCGACGCCGGTATGGCCGGATCGTCAATATTGCATCGATCTCCGGCGTGCTTGGCAATCCGGGGCAGCCGAATTACGCAGCGTCAAAGGCTGGCCTCGTGGGCATGACCAAGTCGCTCGCACGTGAAGTCGCGAGCCGCGGCATCACCGCCAACGCCATTGCTCCTGGTTTCATCAAAACGCCGATGACCGACGCCTTGACGGAGAAGCAGGTCGAGGGTATTGCCGCCGCGATCCCAGCCCAGACTTTCGGCAAGCCTGAGGACGTGGCTGCCGGGGTGGTGTTCTTTGCGAGCAACGAAGCTGCCTATGTCACCGGCGAAACGATGCATATCAATGGCGGCATGGTCATGGTGTAAGCCTTGAAAGGCAAAGACTTGGAGCGCTGGCCTCCGCAGTTTTAGCAGCCATTTTTCCCAAGGTGGGGGCTTCTGGCAAAGGCTGGTAAATTATGGTACCCAAACGGCCGCTCCGTGGGGGCTTGACAAAAGACAATCCCGCCGCGATCAACCTTCGTAACTTACCGCTCGGGGATGCGTTGGGCCGTGAGCCGCAAGCTCGGGGGGACTTGAAAGGCCTTTTGACTGTAGAGCAGGGACGGTGAGACGGATATGAGCGATATCTCGGAGCGCGTTAAGAAGATCGTGGTAGAGCACCTCGGAGTCGAGGCCGACAAGGTCACCGAGAATGCAAGCTTCATCGACGATCTTGGGGCCGACAGTCTCGACACCGTCGAGCTGGTCATGGCGTTCGAGGAGGAATTCGGCTGCGAGATCCCTGACGATGCGGCAGAGACCATCCTCACCGTCGGCGATGCGATCAAGTTCCTGGAGAAGAATACAGCCGCTTGACGCGACTTCGCGCGGGGCCCAATCGCACCCGTCGTGACTTAAAAGCAGCCCCCAAAACGGCTCGGTAACCGATCCCTCGAGGATCATGCGAAGGCGCGATGCGACGTGTCGTCATCACAGGCTTAGGTCTCGTTTCCCCGCTCGGCTGCGGTTACGAGAAAACGTGGGAGCGCCTGACCGCTGGAAAGAGCGCGACCCGCCGCATCGAGAATTTCGACGTCTCGGATCTCACCTGCCAGATCGCCTGCCAGGTGCCGCACGGTGATGGCTCCGACGGCACCTTCAACGCCAACGACTGGATGGAGCCGAAGGAGCAACGCAAGGTCGACGAGTTCATCGTCTACGCCATGTCGGCGGCAACCCAAGCTTTGAAGGACGCGGGTTGGAAGCCCACTGCCTATGAGGAGCAAATCCGGACCGGTGTCTTGATCGGCTCGGGTATCGGCGGCCTACAGGGCATCGAGAAGACCTCGCTGCTCCTCGCCGAGAAGGGGCCGCGCCGCGTGAGCCCGTTCTTCATTCCTGGCCGCCTGATCAATCTTGCCGCGGGTTACGTCTCGATCGAGCACGGGCTTAGAGGACCTAACCACGCTGTGGTCACCGCCTGCTCGACCGGTGCACACGCGATCGGCGACGCCTCACGTCTGGTTGCGCTTGGCGATGCCGATGTGATGCTTGCAGGAGGCACGGAGTCTCCGATCTGCCGCCTCGCCATTGCAGGCTTCGCCGCTTGCCGGGCGCTATCCACCAACTTCAACGATCAACCTGAGCGCGCGTCGCGCCCCTATGACCGCGACCGCGACGGCTTCGTGATGGGCGAGGGTGCGGGCATCGTGGTGCTCGAAGAGCTGGAGCACGCCAAAGCCCGCGGCGCGCGGATCTATGCCGAGATCATCGGCTACGGCCTCTCGGGCGATGCCTTCCACATCACCGCGCCGGCCGAGGACGGCGACGGTGCCTATCGTTGCATGGCCGGGGCGGTGAAGCGGGCCGGCATCGACCCGGCCGATATCGATTACATCAATGCCCACGGCACCTCGACCCCGATGGGCGACGAGATCGAGCTCGCTGCGGTCGAGAGGCTGTTCGGCAACGCCGCAGGCAAAGTCTCGATGTCCTCGACCAAATCGGCGATCGGGCATTTGTTGGGCGCAGCGGGCGCGGTCGAGGCGATCTTCTCGGCGCTGGCTATTCGCGACAACTTGGCGCCCCCAACGCTTAACCTCGACAATCCCTCCGTTGCCACGGCGATCGACCTAGTGCCGCACCAAGCGAGGCGAAGAACGATCGACACTGTGCTCTCAAATTCCTTTGGGTTCGGAGGAACCAACGCCTCTTTGATCTTTCGCCGCTTGGACGCTTGACGCTGCTCAACGCGGCCCGCAGCCTAACCTCCCTTTCGCCATATTTCGCCGTCAATTGGTTAAGGTTATCCGCAGGGCAAGTTGCCATGTCGTTGACGAAGGACTTTTCGGGGACGGCAAACGACAACGAGAATCTCGATCAGCCCGCCCCGGCCGGCAGGCAGGTCGCCACGGTGCTCCCGCGCAGTCCGATCGAGGCGCTTGAGCCAATCCGCCCACCCGAGCTGCCCGACGAGCCTGAACCGAACCAGCATCCTTTCCTGGGGATGCTCGATGGCCTCTTCACCTTCTTCTTCATCTTGGCCTGTCTCGTCGTCGGCGTGTTCTATTGGGTCAAGGTGCAGTTCGACAAACCTGGCCCGCTTCCCACCTCAACGGTGATCGCAATCCCTCGTGGCGAAGGAGTGAGCGCCATCGCCGAGCGCCTCGAACGCGATGGTGTGATCGCCGACCGGCGCGTCTTCATGACCAGCATCATCTACTTCATGTATGTGAAGGGGCAGGGCAGCCTCAAAGCTGGCGAATACGAATTTCCCAAATATGCGAGCATGCGTCAGGTGCTCGACACGCTCGTTGAGGGCAAATCGATAGAGCATAAAATTACGTTCGCGGAAGGGCTGACCACGCAGCAAATCGTCGACAGGTTGAAAGCGAATCCCGATCTTCACGGAGATATCGCCCAAGTCCCCGCCGAGGGCACTTTGCTCCCCGACACCTACAAATTTGGAAAGAACGACACGCGGCAGGACATCATCGAGCGCATGCAGACGGCCCAGGCGAAATTCCTCGCCAAAGTCTGGCAAGAGCGCGATGAGGACATCGTGGTCACGACGCCACAGCAGGCTTTGATCCTCGCCTCGATTGTGGAGAAGGAGACCGGTCGCGCCGACGAGCGTCCGCGCATTGCAAAGGTGTTCCAAAATCGGCTCAAAAAGAACATGCGGCTGCAATCGGATCCGACCATCATCTATGGTCTCGTGGGCGGCAAGGCGGTCCTCGATCACCCGATTCAGCAGGACGAAGTCGATCGCGATACGCCTTATAACACTTACAAAATCAATGGCTTACCGCCGACGCCAATCGCCTGCCCGGGCCGCGCCTCGATCGAGGCTGTACTGAAGCCTGCCAAGACGAAAGACCTCTATTTTGTGGCCGACGGCAGTGGCGGCCACGTGTTCGCTTCCTCACTCGAGGAACACAATAGAAATGTCGCGAAGTGGCGGGTCGTGGAGCGCGAGATGAGAGCGAGAGAGGCCGAAGAAGCCGCGGCTCAAGCTGCCGCGCAAGCGGCAGCAGCAGCGGACGGTGGGGATGCTGCCGCCGCGCAAAATGCTGCAACCTCTACCGCTCAGAGCGGCGCTATCGGCGCGCAGCCTAAAGTCGCGGGAGCAGTCGTTGCCAAAGGCACTTCAAGCGCGATGGCCGCAGATCCCGCCGCGCCCGGAGCGTTCGCCGATCCAGATGCGCTCAATGGCGGGCAAAATCCGTTCTCGCCTGAGGGCGTTCCAGATGATGAGGCGCCTCCCAAGCCGCTGCGTAACCCGAAACGCTAGCCCGCCCGGCCGACCAAAAAACTTGCGACTCGGCTTATAAGCGGCGAGGCTTAAACTCACTCTCCGAAGTCGCAAGGCTTGGCCAACAGATGACCCTTAAAAGCATGACTGGCTTCGCTCGCGCGGACGGCGTGCATGGGGACACGAGCTGGTCTTGGGAGGCGCGCAGCGTCAATGGCCGCGGTCTCGAACTTCGTCTGCGTCTCCCGTCTGGTTTCGAGGCGCTTGAGATCAGGGTGCGAGGTCTCGCTCAAGAGAAGCTCGCGCGCGGCAATTGCACCCTGAACCTCAGCGTTAGGCGAGAAGCGGGCAGGACCGAGATTCGCCTCAACGAAGCAGTGCTTGCTCAAGCGCGAGCGGTGGCGGAGCGGGCCCAAGCCTTGACTGATCTCAAAACGGCACGCCTTGATACGTTGCTCGCAATGCGCGGCGTGGTCGAGGCCGTTGAGGCAGAGGAGAGCGAGGAGGCGCAGGCTGCGCTCTATCATGCGCTTCTGGCAGGTCTTGCCAGAGTGCTCGATGAGCTTGTGCACGCCCGCGCGGCGGAAGGCGAGCGCCTTGAGGCGGTGATCTCAAAACAGCTTGCAACCATCGCTGCTCTTGTCGGTCGCGCTTCAGACGCCGCCGCGCGCCAATCCGAAGCGCTTGGCGCGCGGCTCGCCGAGCAGGTCGCGCGCCTTACTGAGGCTAGTGCTGGGCTGGACCCAGAGCGGCTTCACCAGGAAGCTCTTTTGCTTGCGGCAAAGGCCGACATCCAAGAAGAGCTCGACCGATTGCGCGCGCATCTCGCGGCAGCCAACGAGCACATCGAGAGCAATCAGCCGGTCGGTCGCAAGTTCGAATTCCTTGCGCAGGAACTCAACCGCGAGGCGAATACCATTTGCTCAAAAGCCTTCGACATCGAGATCAGCCGCACGGGGATCGAGCTCAAGACCGTGATCGATCAGCTGCGCGAGCAGGTCCAGAACATCGAGTGAGGCTTTAAGGCATGGAAGAGACCGGCATCGCCAGAAGGGGACTCATGCTGGTGCTCTCCTCGCCATCCGGCGCGGGCAAGACTACCATCGCGCGCAAGTTGCTCGAGCAGGACCTGGGCATCGAGATATCGGTTTCCCACAGCACCCGTAAAATGCGCAAAGGCGAGAGAGATGGACAGGACTACCACTTTGTGAGCCACGACACCTTCACCAAAATGCGCGACCACGGCGAGTTCCTGGAATGGGCGGTGGTGTTCGACAATTACTACGGCACGACGCGCAAGCCCGTGGAGGAGGCACTCGCCGCAGGACGCGATGTCTTATTCGATGTCGACTGGCAGGGCGCGGCAAGTTTGCGCGACGAGGCTCGAGACGACGTCGTTACTGTGTTCATTCTGCCGCCGACCGCAGCGGATCTCGAGCAACGCCTCAATGTGCGGGCGCAGGACCCTCCCGAGATCGTGCGCCGGAGAATGCTCGGCGCGAGTAACGAAATCCAGCATTGGACCGAGTACGACTATGTTGTCGTCAATTACGATATCGACCGGTCGGTCGCCGCGATCCGCGCCGTACTGACGGCTGAGAGGCTGCGCCGAACTCGCCTTACCGGACTCAAGCAATTCGTGCAGAATTTACTGGCCGCGCTCTAGCGCCGTGGCTCTTTGCGCGTTGGCGATGCGGCAGAAATCGGCGACGGCAAGGTCTTCGGCTCGGGCTTTCGGGTCGATCTCTAGTCTCTCGAGGAGTTCTTCTGTGTCCGGGGTTAGCTGACGGAGCGACGCGCGCAGCATCTTGCGCCTTTGGCCGAACGTTGCGGCTGTCACTTTTTCCAACGCCTCCACATCGCACGCGGGTTCCGGCGTCGCCCTCGGCAGGAGCTCAACAAGGGCAGAATCGACCTTAGGCCTAGGCGTGAAGGCCGCACCCGGCAGCTTGAAAAGGATGCGTGGCTGTGTGCGCCATTGCGACAGCACGGCAAGACGCCCGTAGTCCTTGGCACCAGGCTTGGCTACGATGCGGTCGGCGACCTCGCGCTGGAACATGAGCACGAGTCGATCAAACCAGGGAGGCCAAGGCTCGGACTTGAGCCAGCCGACCAACAACGGGGTCCCGACGCCGTAAGGCAGATTAGCGACGATGCGGGCGGGAGGATGGAGCGCCAAACCGGCATAGTCCACCTTTAGTGCGTCCGCGGCGACAATATCGAGCCGGCCGGGATACAGGGCGGCAATATCGGACAGGGCAGAGAGGCAGCGTTCGTCTCTTTCGATAGCGACGACGCGCGACGCTCCTTCGAAAAGGAGCGCGCGCGTGAGCCCCCCGGGTCCGGGGCCAACCTCGACAATGGTTACCCCCTCTAGCGGCCCCGCCGCGCGCGCGATACGGCGCGTGAGATTGAAATCAAGCAGGAAATTCTGGCCGAGGCTCTTCTTCGCCGAGAGGCCAGAGGCGCGGATCACCTCGCCGAGCGGCGGCAGGCCGTCAGGCGTGCTCACGCGCGCCTCTCTGCTTGTCGGCTCATGGCGTCGGCAAGCCGGAGCGCCTCGATGAGGCTTCTCGGATTGGCTTTGCCGGTACCGGCGAGAGTGAACGCCGTGCCATGGTCCGGGGAGGTGCGCACAAACGGAAGCCCGAGCGTGATATTGACGCCCTCGTCGAAGGCGAGCGTTTTCAGCGGCACGAGCGCCTGGTCGTGATACATGCAGATGGCCGCGTCATAGGTCGCGCGAGCGCCGGCATGGAACAGAGTGTCAGCGGGGTAGGGGCCGGTCACTTCGAGACCCTTGTTGCGTGCCGCTTCGATGGCGGGCTGGATGATGTCGATCTCCTCACGGCCCAGCCCTCCCTCCTCTCCGGCATGGGGGTTCAGCCCGGTCACCACGAGCCGCGGCCGAGAAATTCCAAAAAATCGGTCGAGGTCTCGTGCCGTAGTCTCGATGGTCGAAAGGATCAGCTCCTCTGTGAGCGCCGCCGGCACGTCTTTCAGAGGAATATGGATTGTGACCGGAACGACCTTGAGCCATTTCGAGGCGAGCATCATCACGGGATGGGGAACTGCTCCGCCTGTCGCCGCAAGCGAAGCGAGATATTCGGTATGCCCCGGGAAAGCGAAACCGCCCCGATAGAGCATTGCCTTGCTGATCGGATTGGTGACGACGGCGCGCGCCTCGCCTGCCTGAACAAGACGTACGGCTTTTTCGATGGATTCCTGCACGGCGGCCGCAGCCTCGCCGTTTGGTCGGCCTGGCACCACAGTCCCGGCCACCGCGATAGAAATAACAGGAAGCTCCTCGGCGAAGCGCTCCTCCGCCACAACCGGATCCACAACAGTTGCGATCGGCACTCTCAGGCGGAGAGCTTCGGCCCGCGTCGCAAGCACGCTTGCTTCGCCCAACAGCACGAAGGCCGGAATCGGCTCATGTTCGCGCGCGAGCCATGCGAGCAACGTGATATCAGGCCCAATCCCGGCGGGGTCGCCTAGGGTGAGCGCCAGGGGACGTTCGGCGAGACCCATGACCTCGGGCTAGCACGAATAGGCGTTCAGCGGTATTCGATGAAGGCGTCCTGACGGAGATCGCGCAGCAGCCGATCGGCACGGATCCCCATCTCCTCGTTCATCAGTTTCCGCTGCATGTCCTCGCGCGTCTTGTCGTCACCCTTCACCGAGCGCTTGCCACACACGGCGTACATCTCCACCGCCGATGCTGTGAGGGTAGGGGGCGTCATCTGTCCCATCTTGGCGTTCATCACGAGTAGCCTTGCGGGCTGCACTATCGAAGCGGGCTGTTGGTCGGCCAGCGTTTTGACACTGGCGCCCTCGACACCCTTGGCAAGATCGGCGCAAGATCCAAATTTGCTGCGTGCGCTTTCCGCCGCCGCAAGCCTTTCGGCAATCGTCTTCTGGTCGGCGCCGGCGGGTAACTCGTACCTCACTTGACGGAGCTGAAGCGCCGTCTCCGCCGGGCCCGCGCTCGCCTGCCCACCAGCGTCTGACAGCGCCTTGTCGACATCGACATCGCCAATCTGGATCTCACGACGGAACTTTTGGCGCACCACGTTTTGCCACACGAGTTGCGACCTGATGCGATCCTTCAGCGTCTTGATGTTCACGCCGGCCTTGCCAAGCGCGGTTGCTAGGCCGTCCACGTCGAGATTGTTCTTCTTCGCCATGTCCTCGACGATCTGGGTGACGTCATCTTCGTCGACCGAAACGCTAAGCTTGCGGCCTTGTTGGACCTGCAGCCGCTCATCAATGAGTTGATCGGTGGCCTTCTTTTTCAGCTCGGGGGAGGGCTGTTCCTGCGTGGTGATGGCGAGGAAGCGCTCGCGCTGTTCGACGTCGTAATCCGATATGGGGTCATCATTGACGAGGACAACGATGGAGACCTCTTGTGTCATTCCAAGGCTCGAGGTGACGACCACAAAGACGACGAACACGAGCGCAGCGAGCAGGCCTTCGCCACACGACATACCTCTGTAGGCGCGGTTTTTTTCCCTTGCGATCAAGTCAAGTCGGTAACGGTGAGAAGGCATGAACTCGCTCGCCTATGGAACGATTTCGGGGTTGGCCGATCCGAACACGTCGGTAGCGGACGTCGAAGTCTGGTATGCGCCGAGATATTTCAAATTGAAGTTCACGAGGAAACGCTCATCTGGCTTGATATCCTGGTCTTCTATGAAGGAGCGCTGATAGGTCACGGACAGCAGGAAGCAGTCATCCTGGTACTGCAGGCCGAGTCCGTCGGTGATAGTTTGGTCAGTCTGCAAGTCGTAGCGAATGTTCCCAAGTAGCGACCAATCCTTGGTGAGAGCCAGAACGGCCGCCGTGAGCACCTCCTGGCGCGGTTGGTCGGCCGCGAGACCAGGCTCGCTGGTGACATCGGCATAATTCACCTTGACCTGCGCTGGGCCATAGCGCATCCACGTGCCGACATCGCTGCGTTTCACGTCGAGATTATCTTGATCAAACCGTGTCTGCGCGGTGAATGAAACGTTTGACGAGGCCTGCAGGTAAACGCCTGTCACGTAGTCTGAGGCGTCGGTCGCAAGGCCGGCCGAACGATAAAAGTCGGTATCGAACTCGTTCTGACCGGCAATCTGATAGCTCTGGCCAACCACCGCCTGGACGTAGGATCCGGACATGAGTTGCGCTGTATAGCGGAAGCCCACATTGGCACGCGTGCCGGTCTCGATCCGGTCGTAACCGGAGAACTTGTCGATATCGAACAGTAGAGTATCGTCGAACACCAGGCTGAGGGCATCCTCGTTCGGGATGTCTTGTTGATTTCCGGCGCTATTGGGCCGCGCGATGATCTGGCCGATGGGCTCGAATACGTGGGTGATGCTGCCCGTCGTGGCGACGAAGGGATAACGATACTCTAAGCCTGCGACCGCATCGCCGCGTCCAACGAACCCGTTGTCCGGATTCTTGGTGACAAGGTCCTCCGACCCGGTCACGGTACTATTGTCAACCCCGGAAACGTTATAGATATCGCCGCGCAACTGCCCGAACGGCGTGAAGACTTCGCCGATGCCGTCAATCATCTGCCGCCGCCAGTTGCCTTCCACAATCAGCCGGTCAGAATCCACATTGTCCTTATTCGTGAACGCCATTACGTTTGAGTTGAAGCTGAGCTCGCCCCCAATGATTGGGTTTTTGACGATGTAGTCGTAGTCGATGATCGGATAGACCGTCGCGTCGGAGAACGGCTCATCGGTGAACAACAGGCTCTGCGTGCTGTAAAAACGCGTGGATATATAGTTCCGGTCGTGGAGACCTTCGAGATAGACCTGGCTCACGTCATCGGTTTTGATCCGGCTGTCGAGATTGTAGAAGCGCCTGAAGGTATCGTCAGTCACAGCGGTAATGTCCCAACCCCAACTGTAATACGGATCAAGCGCGAATTTACCTGCAGTCTTGATGCTGCCGCGGAAGTCGCCATCAACAGGCGCCTCCACGGTGCCCTTATCCCAAACGCCGGCAAGCGCGATACTGTAACCGCCGCTCGTTAGGCGATGACGCCAATCGCCTTGAAGCAGTACGCCCGCATTCTCCGTGTAGGTCGGAGCGAAGGTGAAATCGTAGTGGTCCGAAAGAGCGAAGTAGTAGGGTACCTCAACTGTCGTGCCGAGCTCGTTGGAATGGCTATAGGTCGGCATCAGAAACCCTGACTTCCGCTTGACCGTAGGATCTGCGCTCTGGAACCAGGGCATCCAGATAACCGGCACGCCGAAGAAGTCGAAGAATACATTGTTGTAGGTAAGGGTGGCTTGGTCACGTTTGTGCGTGAT
>JBKOWI010000049.1:0-7832 GCA_046724315.1 Pseudomonadota bacterium
CATCGGACCGGCGTTAATCGCGCCTGTTGGCGGCTCAGGCAAATCCTTTCCTTAAGCGTCTGGGGACGCCGGGCACATTACAGCCCGTTTTTCTCACCCGCCTCCTGTCTTTCGCATTCCTTGTGCTTGCGAGCCGCAAAACGACGGGTTCTTGGTCGCAGCAGACGCCCGGATTTCGCACGACGACACCTCGGTTGAGCGGCCAAAAGGAGTAAGTCCAATGAATCCCACAGTTGCAGCTACCCTGCTGCTTGCTTCAAGCGGCGCAGAGGCAGCGCGCGGGACGGCAGGAGGCAGTACCAACCTGATGCTGCCGCCCACTCCCCCAGCCAGCACAGCTCAACCCCATACCAACCCTATCGGCGGCGTGTTCACCGACCAGGGGTTGGGGGCCCTGCCAGGCGCTCCAGGATCTTCCACTTACGATCCCTTCGGAGCGCTGCCATCGCTCAATCCGGGCTCTGCCCTTGCACCCACGCCTGGAACGTCGGCTGCCGGTATAAATACGCCGAGCACAAGCAGCGGAACGACGAGTGGCACGACAGGTGGCATGTAAAAAGCTGCCACCGAGGCGACATCCCGAGGCGCCGTTCACGAAAGCCTGACGATCGTCGGAGACGGCTATCGACGCCCGTCCCTTAGGCTTAACCAAAACGCGATGTATGCCGCCACAGTAAAAAGACACAGCGGCACAACCGCGCCGAGGATGACGCCTGCGACGCCATACTGAGTGTAGAGACCCCAGTAAGCGATATGGCCAAGCGGGTCATAGGCTCCGTAGAAAATTACTATCGGGGTCCAGTCGTCGTGGCCAAACTGGCTAGTCCAGTCCAGCAGGTTATAGGCGAGCACGAGCCCGGTCACCACGAGCGACGCAATAAGCAATTTCTGGGCGTCAGTCATTCTTGATTTCCCGCTACTCTTCCCAGTGGTCGAGAAAATTAGGCATCGAAAGTGCCAAAGGAGGTCTATCGCGTCCGGTTTAGCGGATGTACCATGGGAGCGCAGATGCGACAGGGCTGTGCAAAAGCTTTAAAACTCAGAGGTTGGGCGCGTGCTGTAAAGCGGGACGTGCACGCGATTTGTCTTGCAGCACAAGACCCTCGGGTTCCTTGGCACGCAAAGGCGCTTGCCATTGGTGTGGCTGTTTATGCGCTAAGTCCCGCCGATCTCATACCGGACTTTATTCCGGTGTTGGGTTATCAGGACGACTTGATGGTTTTATCTCTGGGCACCCTAGCCGTCGCACAGCTCATCCCGCCGGAGATTCTGGCCGAACATCGAGCCACCGCTGCGATGGCGTTGGAGAAGGCCGATAAGCAAAACGGCTGAAGCGACAGCCGAGCGATGACAAACCAGATCCGAACACCCTAATGCTTATGAGTTTAGGTCTAGCCCGATGCCCGGCGCCTAACTCGTTAGGTCCTGAATATTGATCTTGCCGTCCATGACCAACGTATTGCCGCCTAGTTAATGTAGGTGTGCCAGCCATCTTTGCATTCGACATACCAAATTGTCGCCGCTACCGGTCCGACCCCCTTCGGCGTCGAGAGCCGGCGATGGGCAATTCGTTCCGGCCTTCGTCAACAGCTCCGCGAGCTCTTTAAGCTGACTCCCTTTGTTGAGGAACCGGAGATAGCGCAGGTCCCTATCATTGACAGAATTGTTCGATTTCCGGGGGCTTGGAGGGACTGCCTGGAGCAGGCAGGGGTGCCGGTAGGGACGCCGCGTTCTCGGCCGCAGACGCTGCCGAAAAGGCAAAAACGAGAAACAATGCAGGAGGCATGAAAGGCATGCGTCGGGCACGCATCGCAGCTCCTCCCATGCTGGTCGTGATAATCGCATCATCGCTCACGTTGTGGTGGAATTGCACAAATCAATGACGCGTCCGCCGGCTGGCGGCTTCTGCAATCTTACGATGACACTGACAAGTCAGTAGGAAACTGGGGCTTAGCGGACCTACCAGGCAACAGTCTGCGCGAGTTCGGCGGCGCAGTCCTCTTGTTCAAATTTTAGCCACGAGGAAGAGGGTAGCTAGCTGATGCGCGGGATTCACATAACGCTATGGATCGTGCCTGTCCTCGCTGGCTGCGCCACCACATCGGACGCGGGACAGGTGAAAGAGGTCTCCCCGGGGACCTACAGCGTTGGGGTCACTCACGGCAGCTCTTCAGTGGCATTTGGTGGGACAGAGGGGGCGAAAGAGGCCGTCGATCGGGCAGGGCAATTCTGTCACGCAAAAGGGCAAAAACTCGTAATCCTTCCGGACAAAGGCAAGGACGTGACGTTCCAATGTGGAGAAAAGCTTAAGCCCGACGAGCAATGACCTTCTCTCGGCGGATTGCCGACTCTCAATCGATCACCGCCGCGCGGCTACGGATGGCCGCGACGGCGAGAATGGCGCGAGGGAAAATTCACCGGGCAACGGCTCGTTGATGGTTTGCGATCCGGCTAGCGACTGGAGGAAGCGCGAGCTCCACACCGTGCCGCCGTTACGCGCAAGTGCCGCGAGGTTCGCATTGTGGCGGTCGCGACGCTCCTCAAGCGGCATTTCGAGAGCGCGCGCGATCGCGCCGGCAACGGAATCTGCATCGTAGGGATTGACCAGCAATGCGCTTTGGCATTCCGCCGCGGCTCCGGCAAAGCGCGAAAGAATAAGGACGCCGGGGTCATTCACATCCTGTGCGGCAATATATTCTTTGGCGACAAGATTCATGCCGTCGCGAAGCGGCGTCACCAAGGCTGCGCGCGCTGAGCGATAGAGGCCGGCAAGGCCGGAGCGGCTATAGGCGCGGTTGAGATAGCGGATCGGGGTCCAGGCCACCTCGCCATATTTGCCGTTGATGCGGCCGGCGGCGGCACCCACCGCCTGTTCGAGGTCGGAATATTCGGGGATTTCGGATCGGCTCTTCGGCGCGATTTGAAGATAAGTGACCTTGTTCTGCCACTCCGGATGCAGCGCATAGAACCGCTCGAAAGCCTCCATGCGCTGGATCAGCCCTTTGGAGTAATCCAGGCGATCGACGCCGATCACCAGCGCCCGCCCAACGAGGCTATCCACAACGTCGCGCACGAAAGTGGACTTCATCGCCCGTTGGGCGAGATGCTGAAATTCCTCGGAGTCGATGCCGACGGGAAAGCTTCCGATCCTGGTCTGGCGGCCGCCGCAGGTGAAGACGAAGTGATTGTCGGTTGCCTCGAACACATGGCGGCTCGAGCCGCGATGCTCGGCGATAAGGTAACGCACATAGTTGCCGACGTCGGTGTCAGTTTGGAACCCCACGAGGTCGTATTGCAGAAGCAGAGGCAGCAGCCGCTCATGGTTGGGCAGAACGGTTGTCACCTCCGGCGCCGGAAACGGCACGTGAAGGAAGAAGCCGATGCGGTTAGCGTGTCCGCGCCGGCGCAACTCCTCGGCGATCGGGATCAGCTGGTAATCGTTGACCCAGATGATGTCGTCAGGCAGGACGATCTTCGACAGCTCTTCGGCGAAGTGCCTGTTCACGCGGAAATAGCCGGTAAGATCGCGGCGGCTGAACTCGGTCAAGTCAATGCGATAATGCAGGACCGGCCATAGCACGCGGTTGGCAAAGCCGTTGTAGTATTCCTGGTAGTCTTCCTCGGAGAGGTCGGTAACGACGTAAGTGGTGTTCGCGCGCTCGACCGTCTGCGTGATCACCTTGCCCGCGTCCACCACGTTGCCGCTCCAGCCGAACCATACGCTCGGGACCTCTTTCAGGATCGGCTCGAGCGCGACCTCGAGGCCGCCGGCGCGCTGAGCGCCTGCGCCGCGCGGAATGGCAACCCGGTTGGAGACAATAATTACCCGCGCCAATAGCGGTCCTCCCAGCTTCGCGACAGCCGCATTGCCGTTAGAATGAGTCCGGCCATCGAGTAGGTCTGCGGAAAATTGCCCCATAGCTGTCCAGTCTCCGGGTGGATGTCTTCGGCCAGCAGGCCGTATCGATTGCGGTGCCTAAGCGAGTCGACAAAGAGGTCGCGAGCCTCATCGCGCCGGCCGAGCCACCACCAGGCGTCGATCAGCCAGAACCGGCAGGTGAGGAACGCGGCCTCGGGCATGCCGAAGTCATCCTCGTTCGCGTAACGCATCATGTGATTCCCGCGGAGAAGCTCGCGCTCGATGGCGTCCACGGTGCACACAAATCTGGGATCGTTCGGCTCGATCAGGCCGGTCTCCGGCAGCAGCAACACGCTCGCATCGAGAACGTCGAGTCCGAAACCGGCAGTAAAGGCTTCGCGGGTGTCGCTCCAGGCCTTCTCGAGCAAAGTGTCTTGGATCTTAGCCGCTTCATTGGCCCATCGCCCTGCCTGATCGACGAGACCGAGATGCGATGCGATCGCCGCGAGCCGGCTACAGGCCGCCCAGCACATCGATGCCGAGTAGGTGTGGACATGCGCCCGGCCGCGATATTCCCAGATGCCCGCGTCGGGCGTGAAGGCAAGTTTCGCCGCCTTCTCGCCGAGATGCTCCAAGAGGTGGAACAGCGCCTCGTTTCCCGGCCGCGGCAGGCGGCGGTCGAAGAACATGGGCATGGCGGCGAGAATGATGCTGCCATAGGTGTCATGCTGGTTCTGGTAGGCCGCGGCATTGCCGACCCTGACTGGCCCGTCGTTGCGATAGCCCTTGAGGTTGGGCGCTGTCATCTCGTCGAGCGGCGTGGTGGGCACCACGCCGTAGACTGGCCGAACCACCTCTTCGGAGGCGATGCCGAGGATGAAGGAGATGAAGCCCTCCATGGTCTTCGTGGCGCCCAGCCGGTTCAGGGCCTTCACCACGAAATAGGCATCGCGCATCCAGCAATAGCGGTAGTCCCAGGTGCGCCCCGACCCTGGGGCTTCCGGAATCGACGTCGTAAGCGCGGCAACGACGCCTCCGGTCTCTTCGAAATTGGAGAGCTTGAGCGCGATCGCCGCGCGGATGATGGCGTCTTGCCACTCATAGGCGATCGAAAGGCGCCTGACCCACTCGACCCAATAGTCGCGGGTGCGATCGGCGAATTCGCGGCAGGTGGTGGCGATGTCTTCGACGAGCGGCTCGTCGGGACCAAACACCATGTGAATCGGCTTAGTCAGGACAAACGTGTCCTCCCGCTCGATATAGGACAGAGGCCCGTCGGTGGTGAGCCTGACCGCGAGACCGTTGGCGCGATAGCTAATGTGGTTGCTGCCGACCGAGCGATCGGTAATCGGGCTGCCATAGTCCGCGGTCGGCCGCACGCGAATGGCGATACGCGGCAAGCCTGCGACGGGCTCGATGATCCGCATGAGCTGGGGCGGCCGGAAGATGCGCTCATAGTTGCGGAAGCGAGGCGCGAAATCCGTGATCTTGACGGCGGCGTTCTGGCTGTTGGTCAGGACCGTGGAGACCACCGGCGTGTTCCGCTCATAGTCGGACGAGTAGTCCACCATGTCGTCGAGAACGATGTCGCAGAAGCCCTTCTCCTCGTCTCCGGCGAGCAGACGCGAGAAGACAGGGTCGCCGTCGAAACGCGGGTAGCACCACCACACGAGGCGGGAGGCCGGCTCGAGCAGCGCCGCAGTTTGGCCATTGCCGATGACGGCGAGGTCGAGTCCGAAGTCGTTGAAGTCATTCATCAGGCGCGCCTCGAATGGATGGAGAGCCTCGCAAGCCAAGACCGGACATGCTCCGGCGATCGGAAGGTCCCCTGCACGCCGGGTATGGTCCGGCCCACCGAATAGCCGATCCCGGCGAGCTGCGGCAGAAGTCCGAAAACCGACTCGTCCGTAATGTCGTCCCCAATGAACAGCGGTGTCCGTCCGGCAAAAGGGGGATGGGTCATCAGCTCACAAACTGCCGATCCTTTGCTGAAGAGGCGGGGCTTGATCTCGATCACTGCCTTGCCGAACAGGATCTCCACGTCACTCGGGTCCGCCGCAGCGATGGCGGCGACCTCCTGCTTGAGAAAATTCTCCTGCTGTGCCGCAAGGCGATAATGAAGAGCGATGGAATGCGACTTATCCTCGACGATTACCAAGGGATCCACCTTGGCAAGCAGATGAAGCTGGTTGCGCACGGACTCGCTGAGTGTCCCCGGGCGCTGCTTCAATTTCGGGCCTTTGGCGGTGAGCCTTATCTCGGCGCCGTGGCCGCCGATGGTTGGAGCGCTCAACGGCGCGAACAGCTCGTCGATAGCCTCGATGGTCCGTCCGCTGACAAGCGCAACGCCGCCTCCTGATAGTTCGAGCAGGCTGCTCAGGGTCTCGCGCAGCGTCTGCGGCACCACAACACGGCACGGCGTGTCGGCGATATCGATGAGCGTTCCGTCTATGTCGAGAAGCAGGGCGGTGCTCGCCAAGTCGATGGACTCGGGCGCTAGGAGCGACCCGGGTCGATGGTGGGCCTCGGCATCCATTTGCATTTTGTCCTTAAGCGGTTCTGGTCTCGGCATGCCAAGTGCTATGGCACGGTGGGCTCCCGATTATTGGAACGACAAGACCAAGCGGACCGTTCCCTGCTGCGGCATCCTAAGCGGCCAAATCATTGGAAAATTTTGAGGAAACAAGGACCGGAGATGAGATACGACTATCGTGCGGTCGTCGTGTTGCCTATGCCAGCGTTAGAACGGGTCGAATAAAGGGGAGTGTAAGTGTCGCAGCACAAAATAAAGGCACGTTGGAATCTGCTGGCTGGCTGTGTGCTCGGAGCATGCGCCACAGGTTTGGCCGCGCCGGCGATCGCGGGCCAAGACTGCGTCGAGGCCCCCACTTCAGCTCTCGTGATCAACGTCAAAGACAAGGGCGCGAAGGGGGATGGCGAGACCGACGATACCGCAGCGATTCAGGCGGCAATTGACGAAGTTGGCGGCACCGATGGAACGGTGCTCGTGCCGAAAGGCGCCTATATGGTGGACGCGGTGGGCAAGAACCGCTTGACCCTCAAGAGCGAGATGACGCTCAAACTGTCAGACGATGCGACTCTCAAAGCGATTCCCAACGACTCCAAGAAATATTCGGTTCTTTCGATCTCTGGCGTCTCGAATGTGACGATTACAGGCGGCACACTCGAAGGAGAGCGCGACCAGCATAAAGGCGAAAAAGGCGAATGGGGCATGGGCATCCACATCGATGATGACGCCAGTCACATTGTCATAAACGGCGTGACAGCGAGGAAGATGTGGGGCGACGGGTTCTACGTCCAAGGGGCGAGCGATGTGAAGTTTTGCTTCGTGATCGCTGACGGCAACCGCCGCCAGGGGTTGTCGATCATCTCCGCCGATCGCCTGATCGTGCTGAACTCGATTTTCAAGAACACGCAAGGAACGCGTCCGAGCGCCGGCATCGATTTCGAGCCTGATGACGCCGATCAGAAGGTCACGGACGTTCGGATCGAACGATCCCAGTTTCTCGACAATGCGGGCCCCGGCATCCTCATTGCCGGGAAGCGCGGAGCGGTTGCCAAGGTCGAGCTGACGGGCAACGTGTTCAAAGGCAACCGGCCGATTGTGGTCAAGAATGCGCCCGAGGTCCTGTCCACGGATATCTGCAACAACCGGCAGATCGCATCAGAGTCAGCTCCATCGCAAGGGCTCAATGCCTTCACCGAGCCGATGGACCTCGTCATGCACCAGAACGATTGCCGCGAAGGCCAGGATCTTCGCTTCGAGGTAAAGAAAAATACCGCGAAGAAGGGGAAAAAGGCGTCGAAGCCGTCGAGATAGCGCAGCCGTACTCAGGCGAGACTGCGGTGATAGGCGGTGGGGGTCAGTCCAGTCGCCTTGCGGAACGCCGCTGTGAACGAGCTCGTCTCGCTGAACCCGACCGTCAGGCCGATGTCGGTCACCGAAAAGGCA
>JBKOWI010000028.1:0-21749 GCA_046724315.1 Pseudomonadota bacterium
CAGGCCCGAAGCGGCCATGAAGCGCTTGGCCTCGCCGATCGAATGCTCGCCGTAGTGGAAGATCGAAGCGGCCAGCACCGCTGAGGCGTGGCCCTCGCGCACGCCCTCGACGAGGTGAGCGAGCGTGCCGACGCCTCCTGAAGCAATGACGGGAACCGGCACGGCATCGGCGATGGCGCGCGTCAGCTCGAGGTCGAAACCGGTGCGGGTTCCGTCGCGGTCCATCGACGTCAGGAGAATTTCGCCGGCCCCAAGTGACACGACCTCTTGCGCATAAGCAACGGCCTCGATGCCGGTCGGCTGGCGGCCGCCATGGGTGAAGATCTCGAAGCGGGGCCCGCCGCCATTGGCGCTGACGCGCTTGGCGTCGATCGCAACGACGATGCATTGCGCGCCGAACTTCTCTGACGCTGCGCGCACCAGGCTCCTGTCCTTCACAGCTGCAGTGTTGATCGACACCTTGTCGGCGCCAGCGTTAAGCAAGGCGTGCGCGTCCTCTGTGCTGCGCACGCCGCCGCCGACAGTGAGCGGCATGAAGCAGCGCTCCGCAGTGCGGCGCACCACATCGAGGATGGTGCCGCGCTTCTCGTGGCTCGCG
This sequence comes from Pseudomonadota bacterium, assembly GCA_046724315.1. Classification (GTDB taxonomy): domain Bacteria; phylum Pseudomonadota; class Alphaproteobacteria; order Rhizobiales; family Methyloligellaceae; genus Methyloceanibacter. Next base: position 599 of record JBKOWI010000028.1, read on the forward strand.
GTGATGTCGAGGAAGCAAAGCTCGTCGGCGCCAGCTTCGTCGTAAGCGGCAGCTGCCTCGACCGGATCGCCCGCATCTCTCAGGTCGACGAAGTTGACGCCTTTGACGACGCGGCCTTCTTTCACATCAAGGCAGGGGATGACGCGAATCTTCAACATGGCACAAAGGCAATTCAGGACGTCTTGCGGCGGCGGTCGGCGAGCCAGCCCAAGAACACGATCGTGGCTGCAACCGTCCAGAGCACAAAGAGCACGAGACCGGCCGGAAGCGACAAATAAGAATACCAAATGGCGAAGCAAGATCGTAGAAGGTCTGACCGTAGTCCTTGCCGCCGATCACGCAAGGAATGACCCGATTGAGGTCCACCTGACAGCCCAAGACGAGTTCCGCGATCTCCTGGCTTCCGACGGCGACAAGCGCAGGACCGAACGCGACGAGCAGGATCAGAACGAGCAGGATGATGAAGACCGTACGTGCGCGCATCGCATTAGCCGTGGCTTGATTTGCTGTTTGCGGCGATGAGCGCCAGGACCTCGCGCGAGTCGATGCGCCCATCGTAAAGCGCGCGGCCGGCGATTGCTCCCTCCAGCATCTTATAGCGGGGTTCGAGCAGCCTCTGCACGTCGGCCATGCCGGCAAAGCCGCCGCTGGCGATCACCGGAATGGTGACGGCTCGCGCAATCGAGGCGGCCGCGTCCAGGTTGAGACCTTGCAGTACGCCGTCGCGGGCGATGTCAGTATGGATGATGGCGGCGATGCCTGCGTCCTGAAATCTTCTAGCGAGATCAATGGCTTCGATGTCACTGGTTTCGGCCCAGCCCTCGGTCGCCACCTTGCCGTCGCGCGCATCGATGCCGACAGCTATGCAGCCTGGAAAATCGCGCGCCGCCTCGCGCACGAAATTCGGATCGCGTACCGCCGCGGTGCCGAGGATCACCCGGTCGACGCCCTTCTCGAGCCACGCCACGATGGTGTCGAGGTCGCGAATTCCGCCGCCAAGCTGAACCGGGATGTGCACCGCCTCGAGGATGGCTTCGACGGCAGCCGCATTGACGGGTCTACCGGCAAAAGCGCCGTTGAGATCGACAATGTGTAGATACTCGAAACCTTGCTCTTCGAAGCTGCGCGCCTGCGCCGCGGGATCGGTGTTGAACACCGTGACGTCGGCTATCTCGCCTTGGCGGAGCCGCACGCATTGCCCGTCCTTGAGGTCGATGGCGGGGAACAGAATCATGAGCGCCTACCGGTTGATCTCGACGAGCAGCACCCAGGCATCTATTACCGCCTTGATGAAGGAGACTATGACGCCGGCGGCAATCCAGTAGAAGCCGCTTTCAATGCCGAAGAGCAGGAGAACGCCGCCGACGATAAAGGGGAGAATGCCGATCTCAAGCAGGACCAGATTGCCGATGAATGGTCGCCGGTTCTGGAGATTGACCTTGCGCAGGGCATAGATTTCCATGCCTGAGCCGACAAAGAACAGGAGAACGCCAACCGCCGCGATCTCCAACCCAAGCGCTGTGAGCGATTGTCCTGGCATCAGCATGAAAGATGAGATGACCAGGATCGCCATCAGCACCATGAGCGCGAGGAGTGCGCGACCCGGAAGCCAAGCATAGGATAGGATTTTCTTGAGGTTGAGTGACAGCCCGACGAAGACGAGCCCGCCAAGCGCGGCGGCGGCACCGAGTTGCGCCGCATAAAAGGCCTCCCAGTCGCCCATGGTCACGGTTTCCACTTGAGGAAGTTTGAAATGAGCGCGAGCCCGAGCTTCTGGCTCTTCTCGGGGTGGAACTGGCTGCCTGCCATATTGTCCTTCGCCACGAACGCAGTGATCTCACCGCCATAGTCCGTGCTCGCGACTAGTGCGCGACGGTCGCTCGGCACGAGATGGTAAGAGTGCACGAAATAGGCGTTGAGCCCCTGCTCTCCGGTCGGGATGCCGTCGAATAGAGCGTGCGTCCGCGCGAGCTTAAGCGTGTTCCAGCCCATATGCGGAATCTTGAGCGAGGTATCGCGCGGCTCGATCGCCCTTACCTCGCCTTCGATCCAGCCGAGCCCCGGAGTCACGCCATGCTCGAGCCCGCGTTCGGCCATGAGCTGGAGCCCGACGCAGATGCCGAGAAATGGCTTGCCGCGTTTTGGCACCGCTTCCTCTAAAGCCTCGATCATGCCTGGCACCCGCTCCAGCCCTTGGCGGCAATCGGCGAAGGCCCCGACTCCGGGCAACACGATGCGCTCGGCTGAAAGCACCTCCTCGGGCTCAGCCGTCACCTTGACGGCGAGCTTAGGGCCCTGATCGCGCGCCGCGCGCTCGAAGGCCTTAGCTGCGGAGTGGAGATTGCCCGAGCCGTAGTCGATGATGGCGACGTGCATGTCGGTCACGGTCCGGGGAACAGCCCGATGACCTCCTCGGACTCGCCGCGCGCGCTCGTCGGTGAACTTCCGGCCTCACGCCGTTCAACTGCGCGTTCCGGCGCGCGCGCTTGTTTCTCCTGCTCGGGAAGCCAAGCGTGGAAGAATGACAATTCGGCCTCGCTGCGACCCCGGCCATGCGCTACGCCGACCAGCCGATGGCCGCGACGCTCCAAAGAAGCCTCGCGGAGATCGTTGGCCTCGAAAGCAAACAGAATAAAGAGACCCAAACTCACCCAGCCGAACAGCGTCTTGCCTTGCTCGCTTGTGCCGAACGCCCACTCCAGCGATCCAAAGCCGACCAGGAATACGATGAGCTCGAGCCACATGCGGTAGAAGATGAGCCACAGCGCTGGGACCAGGAAGGCGATCCAGGAGAAGCCTTCTTTCACGAAGGCGAGCCGGTCGGCGCGCGCGCCAAGGTCGGCCGCTTCGGTTCTCGGCTCATACACGGAATAGACGGTCACGGCGCCTCACGCGGCTCCTCACCTGATGAATCGAAAGCTCTAGAGCTGGCCCTTGGTCGAGGGCACGCTGCTCTTCTGGCGCTCGTCGATGGCGACGGCCTGACGCAGCGCCTTGGCGAGCGCCTTATAGCAGGTCTCGGCGATGTGATGGCTATTCTCGCCATAGAGCGTCTCGACGTGGAGGGTCAGGCCGGAGTGTTGGGCGAAGGCCTGGAACCACTCCCTGAACAGCTCGGTGTCCATCTCCCCAACCTTCGAGCGGGTGAAGGCCACCTTCCACACGAGATAAGGCCGCCCGGAGACGTCGAGAGCGACGCGGGTGAGCGTGTCGTCCATGGGCAGATAGGCGAACCCGTAGCGCGCGATGCCCTTCTTGTCTCCGAGTGCCTTGGCCAGAGCCTGACCGAGCACGATGCCGGAATCCTCGGTGGTATGGTGCTGGTCGATATGGAGGTCGCCCTCCGCCCTCAGCGTGATGTCGATCAGCGAATGGCGGGCGAGCTGCTCGATCATGTGGTCGAGGAAGCCTACGCCGGTCGCCACGTCATACGCGCCGGTTCCGTCGAGGTCGACGGATGCCGTGATCGCGGTCTCCTTGGTGCGGCGCTTGACCGCCGCCCGCCGCGCCTCGGTTTCTTTGCTGTGCTTCTGCATGTGAGTCACAATAGCGCAAGGGCATTAGCAATTCGCTTCCTCGCACAGCCCGCTTATACGCGAGCAGGCTCCGAAGTGCTATCAGAGCGTTAACGTCGAAGAAGCTTGACGAACGGCGCCTCTCTTCCGATATCGCCTGGGCAATGGGTCCATCCCACTCTTCCCCCGATACCTGGTATGGCACCACGATTCTGACCGTCCGCAAGAGCGGCAAGGTCGTCGTCGCCGGCGACGGACAGGTCACGCTCGGCCAGACCATCATCAAGGGCGGCGCGCGGAAAGTACGCAAGGTCGGCAACGGCAATGTCATCGCGGGCTTCGCCGGCTCGACCGCAGACGCCTTCGCCCTCTTCGAACGGCTCGAGGCAAAGCTCGAGCGCTTTCCCGACCAGCTCAAGCGCGCCTGTGTCGAGCTGGCCAAGGATTGGCGTACTGACCGGGCCTTGCGTCGGCTGGAGGCGATGATGATCGTGGCCGACGCCAGCGAGAGCCTGGTGCTCACCGGAACCGGCGACGTGCTCGAGCCAGACGACGCGGTGATGGGCATCGGCTCGGGCGGCGCTTACGCGCTTGCGGCTGCGCGCGCGTTGCTCGACGGCCCGCTCGGTGCCGAGGAGATCGCGCGCAAGGCGATGGCTATTGCCGCCAAGATTTGCGTTTACACCAATGACGAGGTGGTCGTCGAAAGCCTCGACGCATCGAAGTAACGCGTAGCACTCATGACCAGTTTTTCCCCCCGCGAAATCGTGTCGGAGCTCGACCGTCACATTATCGGTCAGCGCGACGCCAAGCGCGCGGTCGCCATCGCCTTGCGCAACCGCTGGCGCCGCCAGCAGCTCAATGATGAAATGCGCGAGGAGGTTCTGCCCAAGAATATCCTGATGATCGGGCCGACCGGCGTCGGCAAGACCGAAATCTCGCGGAGACTCGCAAAGCTCGCCGGCGCTCCATTCATCAAGGTCGAAGCCACCAAGTTCACCGAGGTCGGTTATGTCGGCCGCGACGTAGACCAAATCATCCGCGACCTGCTCGAAGCTGGCATCGGCCTCGTGCGTGACGCAAAGCGTAAAGAGGTGTCGGCCAAGGCTCAGCTGAATGCTGAAGAGCGCGTGATCGATGTGCTGGTCGGCGCTGGCGCCGCGCTCTCGACGCGCGAGGCTTTCCGCAAGAGGCTGCGCGCTGGAGAGCTCGACGACAAGGAGATCGAGATTCAGGTGATTGACACGCCGACCATGCCCTCCTTCGAGATCCCCGGCATGCCGGGAAGCCAAGTGGGCATGATCAATCTCTCCGACGTTCTCGGCAAAGCGCTCGGCACGCGCACCAAGCCGCGCAAGGTCACGGTGCGCGATTCCTTCGACATCCTAATGGGCGAAGAATCGGACAAGCTGATCGACAACGACATGATCGTGCAGGAGGCGATCAAGAGCGTCGAGAACAACGGCATCGTTTTCCTCGACGAGATCGACAAGATCTGTGCGCGTTCTGAACGCATTGGTGCCGATGTCTCGCGCGAGGGCGTTCAGCGCGATCTCTTGCCGCTGATCGAGGGCACGACGGTCGGCACCAAATACGGGCCGGTAAAGACCGACCACATCCTGTTCATCGCCTCTGGCGCCTTCCATCTCGCCAAGCCTTCGGACCTTCTGCCCGAGCTGCAAGGCCGGCTTCCTATCCGGGTCGAGCTGCGTGCGCTGACCCGCGACGATTTCCGCCGCATCCTCACCGAGCCCAAAGCCTGCCTCATCAAGCAATATGTGGAGCTGATGAAGACCGAAGGCGTCGATCTCGAATTCACCGAGGATGCGATCGATGCCATTGCCGACATTGGGGTCGAGGTAAACACCAATGTTGAGAATATCGGCGCGCGCCGCCTGTTCACGGTGATGGAACGCATCCTCGACGAGATTTCTTTCGACGCCGCCGACAAGCACGGCGAGAAGATTGTCATCGACGCCGCTTACGTGCGCGGCCATATCGGCGATCTCGCCAAGAACGCCGACCTGTCCAAATTTATTTTGTAGGAAGAAGTCAGGGGCTCGGTGCCTTCCGGAGCCGCACATAGAGCGCACCTTCGCCGCCAAGCCGGCGTGGCGCTTCGGAATAGCTGACTACCACAGGCGCGAGGTCAGGAGCTGCAAGCCAATGCGGCACGGCCTGGCGCAGCACGCCGCGCTCGTCGCCTTCATAGAAGCTTCGCCGTGGGTCGGGTTCGGTGCCTTTGCCGGTGATCACCAGCACATGGCGGTAGCCCTTATGTTGCGCCGATTTCAGGAAGCGGCGGAGCACAGCATGGGCGTCGGGCTGGCGCATCCCGTGCAGGTCGAGCCGAGCCTCGACCGGAAGCCGTCCGCGCTCGAGCTTGCGCGCTGTCTCACGATCGAGCGCCTCGCCGCGTGCGATTGGAGTGGCCCTAGGTGGAAGCTTTGTGAGCGCCTGGGTTGGCGGTGTTTTCTCTTTGACCTGCCGCTGAGGCGATCGCTTGGGGGGTTCCAGGGCAGCCGCCGGTTTCCGCTTGCCGAGTGGCCTAGCGCTCTTCGTGACGCGCGCCCACAGCTCGGCGTCGGTTTCCTGATCATGTCCGCGCTTGCCCATGTGATGAGCATAACGCACGGGCTGTTAACGCTTCGGCAGCAGCACGAAAAATCGTGCTTTCTGCTTGGCCATGCCGGCGATGGCGCCCGCCGCATCGCCTGTGCCAAAGAAGATGTCCCCGCGCTCGGGCCCTCTGATCGCTGACCCAACGTCCTGGGCGATCATCAGTCGCCGAAACGGTATCCCGTCAGGCGTCTTAAGCGCCGGTGCCGCAACGAAGATCGGCGTGCCGAGGGCATGAAAAGAGGCATCGACGGCAAGGCTCCGGCCAGGCGTGAGCGCCACGCCCTGAGCGCCGACTGGGCCATCGCCGGCTTCTGTTTTCGGCAGCTGGCGGAAGAACACATAGGACGTGTTCTCCTGCATGAGAGCGCGGCCGCGTGCCGGATCAGCCCGCAGCCAGGCCTTCAGTCCTTCCATGGTCAAGTCCTTGGGACGATCGCCGCGCTCGGCAAGAATCTTGCCGATGGACACATAGGAGTGACCGTTCTTGGCGGCATAGCCTAGCCGCACCCACGATCCATCGGTCAACCGCACGCGGCCCGAGCCTTGGATCTGCATGAAGAAAAGCTCGACCGGATCGTCGAGATAAAGAAGCTCAAGTCCCTTGCCCTCGAGCGCGCCCGCCTCGATTTCCGCGCGAGTGTAATAGGGCACAAGCTTTTCGCCGCTACGGCGCAGCACGCTATGGCTGCTGTTATAGAGCGCGCGCAAGAGATCCGGCTTCACCTGGACGAGATCCTCGGGGCGCCCATAAACCGGGACCTGAAACTTGCCCTTTCGCTCGCGCGAACCATTCAGCTCAGGCTCGTAATAGCCGGTCACGAGCCCCGGGTGTGCCTCCTCGACTCGATACGGAATGTAGTGAGTTTCGAAAAAGCGTCGCGCCGCATCGCCCTCGACTTTGTCCCCAAGCGTCAATGCATCTTTGCAAGCCGCATTGACCGTCGGCTTCTTGCGGCATGATTTCACGAGCGTCTGGAGGGCTGCAGCGTGATCGTCAGCAGCCCAACCCTCGACCGCGGCGAAGCTGACGGGCCTGAGCCTGAGCTTCTGTTCGTCCACGGAGCACCACCAAAGGAGGAGCGGGATCGCGGTAACGATTGCCGCGAGCGGCAATAAGAGTCGTGGCAGATACCGGCTAATTCGCAGCTTCGGTGGCGACAAGCTTCCAGTTCGGGTTCCTGGAGCCCACCTCGCGCGCGAAAGTCCAAATGTCGGTGACCTCGCGCACCTTCTTGGGATCGCCTTCGACCACCTCTCCCTCGGCATCACGCGTGACTGAGATCAACTCGCTCACGAACTTCACGGTCACATAGGCGATGCGGTTCTTGACCTCCGCCTCGATTATGTCGGCCTTGTCCATGCCGACCAGGCTCGACTCGACCTTTTCGCCGCGGCTCTCGCGCTCACGAATGGCGCGCTCGAAGCCGTCATAGACGTCAGAGCCGAGTAGCTGCTTCAGCATCGCGTCGTCGCCGTTGGCAAAGCCCATGACGATCATCTCGTATGCCGCCTTGGCACCCTCGATGAAGTGGTTGGGGTCGAACTCGGGATCGACTCGCATGAGCCCTGTGAGAGACTGCCCGAGCGGACTGTCCTTGACGGCATGGCGGCCAAGCCGCGCCTCAAGGTCCTCCACACTGGGAACCGAGGCTTCGGCGACCGCACCCCGCGACGACCTGCCGCGCGGCAGCGCCACTACGGGCCCGTTGGGGTCTGGTGTCCCCGCCCTTTTGGCGTCAGGCGCTGCATAGGGGTCGTAAGGCGGCCGCTCGTTGCCGGTGCGGCGGCCGAGCACGTTGCGCAGCCGGATGAAGATCACGACCGCGAGCACCAGGAACAGCAGTGTATAAATGTCGAAGGCTTCACTCATGCTTTTGCTTTGCCGCTACCCGGGTTCATGGATTGGGCCCGCGGCCGATGCGGAACTCTCTAGGCGGGATATTGGTGCACGCCTAGAGCTTTGCCAGCGGGAGCCTCTGGTTCGGGCAGGAATTCCGGCCCGCGCCACATCGACACAACTTAAGGCATTACCCGGCCCCAAGCCAACCCTAAACGCCTTTCGCGCTTAATCGGGCCTTGCCGCGATTGTCATGAGGTCGAGGCACGGCGGGTGAAGCGAATTGCGGCTAAAGCCGCTCCCGTGCTAGCCAGCCCGTCCAGAGGCAAGGAGTTGTCATGGCGCGCAAAAAAGATAAGGACGATCAGCCCGGCCAGTCGAACGGCGACGGCCCGTCAGAAGAGGCACCCCAGGCCTTGCTAGGGACGGCAGAAGGCGGGCGGGCCGCGACTCAGGCCCAGCTCACGGTCCTTGCCCAATACATCAAAGATCTCTCCTTCGAAAATCCGGGTGCTCCGCAATCGCTGCAGGGTCCTGGGCAAAACCCGCAGCTCAAGGTAGGCGTCAACGTTCACGCGCAGGCGAAAGCCGATGAGGCTTACGAGGTCTCGTTGAATCTCGAGGTGCATGCCAAGAGCGATTCTGGGGTGATCTACAATGTCGAGCTCGTCTATGGCGGGCTATTCCACCTGCGCAACATCCCGCAGAACGTGATCCAGCCCGTACTGTTCGTAGACTGCCCGGCGATCCTGTTCCCCTTCATGCGGCGCGTACTGGCCGACGTCGTGCGCGACGGAGGATTTCCACCGTTGATGCTCGACCCAATCGATTTCGGCCGGCTCTATGCCCAGAACCTCGCCAAAGGCGAGCCGATGGGCGAGGCGCGGGCGAAGAACTAGTAGCGCAGCCAGAGCGCCTCGGCGCCGAGGCTCGCCACGAAAGCGCGATGGGCTTCGATCTCCGCCGCGGTGAGTCGCGGCACAAGCGGCCTTGGCCGCGGGCGCGATCCTTCGGCAGTCGTGTGCAGAAACGCTGCCTGGACGCCGTTGACTGCGAAATCGAGGCGGGCCTGATGGCCTCCCACGAGCTCCACATAAACGGCGGCGAGCAGCCGGCAATCCAGTAACGCGCTGTGCTTCTCGCGCTCGGACAGATCGATGCCATAGCGTTTGCACAGGGCATCGAGGCTGCATGGTGAGCCTGGATGCCTTCGTCGCGCAAGCGCGAGCGTATCGACTATGCGGTCCCAGCGCAGCAATGGGCGCGTTGCGCGCTCGAGCTCGGCATTGAGAAAGGCGAAATCGAAGGTGGCGTTGTGCATCACTAGCATGGCGCCTTCGATGAAAGTCAGCATGTTATCGGCAAGATCCGCGAAGCGCGGCTTGTCGCGAAGAAAATCCAGTGAAAGCCCATGTACCTCGAAGGCAGCGTATGGAACATCGCGCTCCGGATTCACGTGGCAATGCCAGGTGCGCCCGGTGGGAATGCAGTTGACGAGCTCGATGCAGCCGATCTCGACGATGCGGTGTCCGTCAAACGGGTCGAGTCCCGTCGTCTCGGTATCGAGCACGATCTCGCGCACAGCGCGTAGCCTTTCTAATCCATATAGCTGTGACGCAGCCGCTCCATGATACGGCCTTCGCGATTCTGGAGTGATTCGATCAATTGATCGAGATTGGCATGCATCTCATTAAGACTTGTTCCACTGTTTATGACAAAGTCGGCTCGGGCGCGCCGTTCCTTGTCTGTAAGCTGGCGAGCGAGCAGGTGCTCAAGCTTCTCGGCCGTCATGCCGGATCGCGCCAGCACGCGCTCGCGCTGAACATCGCCTGGCGCACTGACAACGATGGTCACATCGACGCGCTTTTCAGCCCCGGTCTCGAACAATAACGGGATCTCGAGCACGGCCATCCGGGCGCCCTTTCTCTCGTGCTCGCGCAGGAAATCGATCTCCGCCTTGACCACCATGGGATGAACGATGCTTTCGAGCTCTTGCAGTCGCTCGGGGTGACCGGTGACCTGCTGCCCCAGCAGCTTTCGGTCGACCCGGCCCTCGCGTGTAACCCCGGGGAATGCGTCCTCGATCGCCGCGACTGCTTGGCCTTCATAGAGGCGATGCACGCACGCGTCGGCATTAAACACTGGGATGCCGCTGCGGGCGAAATGTTCGGCGGCTGCCGACTTCCCCATGCCGATCCCGCCGGTAAGCCCGATGACCAGCATCAAGCTCCTCCGAGCGTCGCGGCGACATGGGCTTTCAGCTCTTTCGTAACCTGCGGGCGCACGCCGAACCAGCGCTCGAAGCCAGGCACGGCCTGATAGAGCAGCATGCCGAGACCGTCCACGGCCTGTCTTCGCCTCGCGCGAGCCGTAGCAAGAAGCGGAGTTTCGAGCGGGCTGTAGACGATATCGGCGACAACGGCGTCCTCTGGCAAAGCTTCGACCTCGATGTCGAGCGGACCCTTGCCGGACATTCCGAGGCTCGTGGCATTGACCAGCAGCCCGCAGCCGGCAAGCGCCTGATTGCGGGCGTCCCAATCGACGACGCTCACAGCCGGGCCGAACGTTCCGGCCAGAACCTCGGCGCGATCCCGTGTGCGGTTGGCGAGAAGAATGCGCGATGCACCTTGCGCGATAAGACCGTAGAGGATGGCCCGCGCTGCACCGCCTGCGCCAAGCACCATTACTGGAGCCCGCCCCTTGTTCCAGTGCGGGGCCTCCTGGTTGAGGTTGGTCATGAAGCCGTAAGCGTCGGTATTGCTGGCGTTCAGCCGTCCCGCGCCGTCGAGCCAGAGCGTATTGGCGGCGCCGATCGTCCGCGCAGATTCGTCGGCTTTGGTCGCGAGCCGCAGCGCCTCCGTTTTATGCGGCAAGGTCACGTTGGCCCCGGCATAGCCGCGGTCGCTAAGCGAGCCGAGGAAGCTCGCGAACTCCTCAGGCCGCACAGCTTCTTTCTCGTAGGCGCCATCGATGCCATAGAGCTCGAGCCAGTAACGATGGATCGCAGGTGAGCGGGAGTGCTCGACCGGCCAGCCGATGACACAGGCGCGTTTCACAGGGCTAACCTTCGATGACGCCCTCGCGCCGAAGCGTATCGAGGAGCGGAATGAGGGGCAGGCCGAGAATTGAAAAATAATCGCCGTCGATCTTTTCGAACAGCTGAACGCCAATTGATTCGATCTGGTATGCGCCAACCGAGCTCAGCACCTCTTCGCCGGCAGCTGCAAGGTAACGGCCGATGAATTCGGGCGAGAGCTTGCGGATAGTGAGTATTGCCACCGTGGTGTCGGCCCAGATGGTCTCGCCGTTGGTCGCCACGGCAACCGAGGTATGCAATGTGTGAGTCTTGCCACTGAGATCGAGCAGTTGGCGGCGCGCGGCTTCCATGCTTTCAGGCTTGCTCATGATGACATCGCCGAAGGCGAGCACCTGATCTCCGCCAATAACATGCGCTTTGGGCGCAACTTCGCTGACGGCTTCGGCCTTGGCGCGTGCCAGCACTTCCGCGACGTCATGTGGCGCGAGCGCTTCGCCGCCGGCAACCGCTTGGCGCATAGCGCTTTCGTCAAGGCCCGGCGGCTCGACGATGAAGGCGAGCCCCGCCGCCTCTAGCAGCTTGGCCCTCGACTTGCTCGACGAAGCGAGGATGAGAGGCGGTCGCCCCGCCTGCAGAAAGCCCGTCATGCTTCGAGCACCGGCGCCTCGCGGTCATGATATAGGCGGAGGATGGCGGCGGCAGTCTCCTCGATGGACCGGCGGGTCACATCGATGATCGGCCAGCCATGTCGCGCGCACAGCGCTCGTGTCTGGGTGATCTCGGCGGCGATGGCTTCGCGGTCGACATAGTCTTCCAGATGACCGTGGGCGTGCTCAATCACGCGATTCTGGCGAACCTGCGCGATGCGCTCGGTGCTTGCCACCAGGCCGACGACAAAGGCGTGGCTGGGCACTTCGAGCTGAGGCGGGAGCGGCACGCCTGGCACCAGTGGCACATTGGCGGTCTTGAAGCCGCGATTGGCGAGATAGATCGAGGTCGGCGTCTTTGAGGTCCGGCTGATGCCGATCAAAATGATGTCGGCGTCGTTGAGGTTCTGCGGGAGGTGCCCGTCATCGTGCAGCATGGTGAAGTTGAGCGCCTCGATGCGACGGAAATAGTCGGCGTCGAGCACATGCTGGCCACCGACGGTGGGAGTTGCCGGCGTGCCGAGATACGATTCGAAGACCTGGAGGATCGGCTTCAGCGCCGGAACGCACGGAATGTTCAGCCGCTTGCAGGACCGCTCAAGCTCCTCGGCGAGCTCACGGTTGAACAACGTGTAGAGCACGATGCCAGGCGCTGCCTCGACGTCCTTCAGTACTCGTTCGAGCTCACGGCGGCTCCGTACCAATGGATGCAAATGCTCGATCGCCCGGACCTGCGCGTACTGCACCCGCACGGCCTTGGCGATCGTGATCAGCGTCTCGCCGGTCGCGTCCGAGATCATATGTAGGTGAAATGTACGCTGGATATCCATGGCAATCCCTCTGGATAACCGCGATGGCTCAAGGGGGCAACTACGTGCCCAGGCCGGACGCCTCCCTGCTCCTCCCGGAAACAGGGCAGAGCTTCTTCACAGATTCGCTTGTGTCGAGAAAAAGACGCTCTTCACACAAGGAGCCGCAATACGGTTTACGATCCCCAGCCTGGAGCCTTCTCTTTCCACAAGCGGATATGGCTTTCCTTCGATCTCCAGGACGCGCGGATCACCCTCTATTGCAGGGCGTTCAGGCTCGTGAGCGAGGAATTAACCACAGGCGCTTGCTCGCGCTGCGCATCACGCTTTGGACCTGATTGAGAGTCCTGTCGACAGACTGGTGACAATGCAGAATGTCCGCTATCCACGCGCAAATAGTAACAGTAGAAACCTTTTAGAGACTCTCTCTTTTAGTATTAGAGAGTGAAATGCTTCGTGTTCCTCAGGCACAAAGTTCCCTTATCAGGGCACTTGCCGGACAAACCAACGTCCCGTTGCCGATCTGGCTGATGCGTCAGGCGGGGCGCTATTTGCCGGAGTATCGGGAGGTACGAAGCAACGCCTCGTCATTCCTAGATCTCTGCCGCACTCCTGGGCTTGCGGCGGAGGTAACGCTGCAACCTTTGAGACGGTTCGATCTCGATGCGGCGATCGTGTTCTCCGACATCCTGATGGTGCCTTATGCGCTCGGGCAGCAGGTCGAGTTTGTCGAAGGAGAGGGGCCAAGGCTCGAACCCATAGGCACTGCGACGGGCATCGCTAGGCTAAATTTAAGCAGCGCAGCCAATGCATTAGCACCGGTCTGCGAGACTATTGAGCTGGTTAAAGCGACTCTTCCCCAGAGAGTACCGCTGATCGGCTTCTGCGGCGCGCCCTGGACGGTTGCCACCTATATGGTCGAGGGCCATGGCAGCAAGGACCAAGCTGAGGCCAGGCTTTTGGCATATCGAGATTCCGCCTTGTTTGAGGGCCTGATCGAAATTCTGGTCGAGGCCTCCGCCGATTACCTCATAAGCCAGGTGAAAGCAGGCGCCGATCTGCTCCAGATCTTCGATAGCTGGGCCGGAAGCCTGCCCGAGGACGAGTTTGTTTGCTGGTGCATCGCGCCGACCAAGCGCCTGGTTGAACGGGTGAAGGCCGAGATGCCGGGTGTGCCGGTGATTGGCTTTCCGCGGGGCTCGGGCCTGCTTGCCGAACGTTACGCGAAGGAGACGGGCGTCGATGCCATAAGCTGCGACACGAGCATGCCCATCGACTGGATCAGAGACGGGCTACAAACTCTGCTTCCGGTGCAGGGCAATCTCGATCCTCTGCTGCTCGTCGCAGGTGGAGCTGAACTCGATCGGCGGGTCGAGGCAATCCTCTCGACGCTCGGGTCAGGCCCTTTCATCTTCAATCTCGGCCACGGCATCCGCCCCGAGACGCCGGTCGAGAATGTCGAGCGGCTCGTGAGCCTCGTGAAGAATCGCCCCGCTTAGCCCCTGGCATCCAACGTGCTGCTTGCCTATATCAAAGCCTTCCACGTCATTGCCATCATCGCCTGGATGGCGGGGCTGCTCTATCTGCCGCGGCTGTTCGTGTATCACGCCGCGAGCAAGAAGGGCTCCGAGCAGTCCGAAACCTTCAAGGTGATGGAACGGCGGCTGCTCAGGCTAATCACTACGCCGGCGATGCTGGCAAGCTGGGCGTTGGGGCTCATCCTCGCCTTCTCGGGCGTCATCGATTGGTCACGCGACGGCTGGTTCCATGCAAAGCTTGTCCTCGTGGTCCTGCTGTCCGCCTATCATGGCTGCCTCGCGATGTGGACAAAGGATTTTGCCTTGGATCGGAATACGCGTTCGCCGCGTTTCTATCGCATCGTCAACGAAATCCCGACCATTCTGATGATCGGGATCGTGATTCTCGTGGTTGTTCGCCCCTTCTGAAGGGCCGCAGCCAAAACTGTTCCGCACGCCTTCGGGGTCTGCTATAAGATGAGTCGCATCCAATCCGGGACGCTGTCGCGGCCCGCCTTTCCCCCCAAAAAGAACGGGTCGCCCGGAACGGAGCTGGCGTCGAACTCTGCCTTCCCCGCCGAGGCAAATCCTATCCCCTTCCCTGAGGTCGCGCGAAACAGCGCGGCATTCGAAAACCCTAGGTTCACTCATTCCCTTTTGGAGTAGCAGCGCATGCAGGAAATGAAGCTGCAAGATTTGAAGACCAAGTCGCCTACGGAGCTGTTGAGCTTCGCCGAGGAGGTCTCCGTCGAGAACGCGAGCGCCATGCGCAAGCAGGAGCTCATGTTCGCAATATTGAAACAATTGGCCGCCCGCGACGTGGAGATCACCGGCACGGGCGTGGTCGAGGTGCTGCAGGACGGCTTCGGCTTCCTGCGCTCACCCGACTCGAATTATCTCGCCGGCCCCGACGACATCTACGTCTCGCCGTCGCAGATCAGGCGCTTTGGCCTAAGAACGGGTGATACCGTCGAGGGCCAGATCAGGAGCCCGAAGGAGGGCGAGCGCTATTTCGCACTCCTCAAGGTCAACACAATCAATTTCGAGGATCCTGACAAACAGCGCCACAAGATCCACTTCGACAATCTGACGCCGCTTTATCCCGACGAGTGGCTGCAGATGGAGATCGAGAAGCCGACCAACAAAGATCTGACCGGGCGCGTCATCGACATCGTGGCGCCGCTCGGCAAGGGGCAACGCGGACTGATCGTGGCGCAGCCCCGCACCGGCAAGACCATCATCCTCCAGAACATTGCCCACTCGGTCACTGCCAATCATCCGGAGTGCTACCTCATCGTGTTGCTCATCGACGAGCGGCCCGAGGAGGTCACCGACATGCAGCGCTCGGTGAAAGGCGAAGTGATCTCGTCCACTTTCGACGAGCCTGCCTCGCGGCACGTGCAGGTCGCCGAGATGGTCATCGAGAAGGCCAAGCGTCTCGTCGAGCACAAGCGAGACGTGGTGATCTTGCTCGATTCGATCACGCGTCTCGGCCGCGCCTACAACACCGTGGTGCCCTCGTCAGGCAAGGTGCTGACCGGCGGTGTCGACGCGAACGCGCTCCAGCGGCCCAAGCGCTTTTTCGGCGCCGCGCGCAATATCGAGGAGGGCGGCTCGCTCACCATCATCGCCACCGCGCTGATCGATACCGGCAGCCGCATGGACGAAGTGATCTTCGAAGAGTTCAAGGGCACCGGTAACTCGGAAATCGTGCTCGACCGCAAGGTCGCCGACAAGCGAGTGTTCCCCGCCATCGACATCGCCCGCTCCGGCACCCGCAAGGAAGAGCTGCTGGTTGCGCCGGATCAGCTCAAGAAGATGTATGTGCTACGCCGAATCTTGAACCCGATGGGCACGCAGGATGCGATCGAGTTCCTGCTCGACAAGCTGAAGCAGACCAAGAACAACGGCGATTTCTTCGAGTCGATGAATACTTAGAGCTGCCTTCGTCTTCCCTCGAAAAGCTGGCGAACCGAACGCACGCTCCTGGCGTTAATCTCCATAGCCAAATTGGCTAAGAGACCAAGGAGAGTGTCATGAAGCGACTCATTTGTGCTGTGGTCGCCCTCGGTCTAGCGGCTGCTTTCACGGCACCCGCATTTGCCGCGGGTCCCACCCAACCGTTGACCAAGTCCGATTGCAAGAAGGCTGGCCTGAAATGGAATGACCAGTCCAATGTTTGCCAGGCTAAAGGCAAATAACGGACGCGCCTAAGCGCGAAAGGTTGTTCCGCTGGAGAGAAGGGCTCGGCTCGAGTGCCGGGCTCTTCGCTTACGACGCGGCGCGGCGCGCAGCCTTGATGGTCTCGATGAGCTTCACGGGTTCTGTGACGGGCAGCGAGCATTGCGGCCCGATGCAGACATAGGCCGTCGGCCTACCCTCAATGGCTGTCTTACCATGCGCCGGAGAGGACGCCGGCAGCTCCTGTCCTGCCCTCACCCCTTGGATCACCGCAGACGGCACTGACACCCCGTGCAGCGCGTTTCGCAGCGCGAGCGTGTCGGTGCCCTCGGCCGCGATCAGCACGATCTGCGCCGGCGCAAGAAGATCGAGTTCCGCCGCGAGCAACCCGGTGTGCGCGAGTACGTTGCTTGCGATCGATCCGGCAAAGCCACGCAGGATCGCTTCGGCGCGCTGCCTATAGCGCTCCTCTCCAGTCCAGAGATGGAGCGCGGCGAGGTTCGACACCATCACGGCGTTCGCGTTCGGCGTGGCTTCGTCTTGTCCGCTCAGCGGCCGCACGATGAGATCGCCGGTGTCGTCGGCGACAAAGTAGTAGCCGCCGAGATCGTCGGCCCAGTAATGGCGGTCGAGCACGTACACCCACTCGCGCGCGAGATCGATATAGTCATGCTTGCCGGTCACGTTGGCGAGTGCGAGAGCACCCTTGATCATATTGGCATAGTCGTTTGCAGTTGCCGGCGCTTTGGCCTCACCGGCGCGATATGCGTGGAACAGACGTCCATTCGCATTCATCCGTTCACTGACGAAGTTGCAGGCGCGCTCGGCAGCCTCGAGCCAGTCTGCGCGCACGAAGACATCGGCTGCGTTCGCGAGGCTTGCGATCAACAGCCCGTTCCAGTCGGCGAGCACCTTGTCGTCGAATCCCGGCCGCACACGCGACCCGCGCCTTTGAAACAGCTTCTCGCGCATCTCGGCGAGACGCCGCTCCGTCTTGGGATCGCGCAACTCGAGCGCGTTGAGCCGATTGAGAATGTTGTGGCCTTCGAAATTTCCCTCTGGAGTTACTCCGTAGATCTCGACGAAGAGGCGCGCGTGATCGGTGCCGAGCACCTCCTCGACGTCGGCGTAACTCCACACATAGAACTTGCCCTCCTCGCCTTCGCTGTCGGCGTCGAGCGAAGCGGCAAAGCCTCCGCCCTCGACCACCATCTCGCGCAACAGCCAGCCGATCGTCTCGGCAATGCGCATGGCATAAAGCGGGTTTTTCGTTTCGCGCCAGGCCTCGGTCATCAGCTCGACGAGCAGCGCATTGTCATAGAGCATTTTCTCGAAATGCGGCACGAGCCAGCGCTCGTCGACGCTGTAGCGCGAGAAGCCGCCGCCGAGATGATCGTAGATGCCGCCTTGCGTGATGTGGGTCAGCGTTAGCCCGACTGCCTCGAGCGAATTGGGAAGTTTGTACCGAAGACCTGCGCTCCATAGGAACGCTAGGAACTGGGCTTGTGGAAATTTCGGCGCGCCTCTGATACCGCCATTGACCGGATCGACCGCCTGGATCAGCCGCCGCGCGAGATCGGCAAGCATCGGATCTGTCGGGGGCTCAGGCGCTGCAGAGGGCCGCGTGGGCTTCAGCCGTTCCTTCAGAACTACCGCGTTCTGCCTGACCTTGTCAGGCTCCTCGCGATAGACCCGCGCGACTTCCTTCAGTACACGGACGAATGGCGGGCGCCCATAGCGCGAGTCCTTGGGGAAGTACGTGCCGCCCCAAAACGGCTCCGCCTCCGAAGTCAGAAACATGGTGAGCGGCCAGCCGCCCTGCTCGCCGAGCTCGTGCAGCGCCCCCATATAGATCGCATCGACATCGGGCCGCTCCTCGCGGTCGACTTTGATGTTCACGAAAAGATCGTTCATCACGGCGGCGGTCGCCTTATCCTCGAAGCTCTCGTGCGCCATGACGTGGCACCAATGGCAGGCGGCGTAGCCGACCGAAAGCAGGATGGGCTTGCCGCTAGCGCGGGCCTCGGCTAAGGCCTCCTCCCCCCAAGGGCGCCAATGCACGGGATTGTCCTTGTGCTGAAGCAGATAAGGGCTCGTTTCCCGCCTGAGCCGGTTTCCTTCAACGCGCTCCTGCATGGCCCTTCCTCTGGTTGCTCCTTAAGATAACGCAATGGACAAGGAGATCGGTGATCGGATCGGCACAAAAAGCGACGTCGCTTCGACGCCGTCCGACACCATCGTGGCGCTGGCAAGCGGTGCGGTGCCTGCGGCGATCGCTGTTATCCGCATCTCAGGGCCCGAGACGCGCCGCGTGCTCGAGGCCTTTTGCGGTGGCGTTCCCGATCCCCGCCACGCGAGCTTGCGCGACATCGGTCCCCCGCACCTGCCGGCGATCGATCGCGGACTCGCGATCTGGTTCCCGGGACCTGCGAGCTTCACCGGAGAGGACATGGCCGAGCTCCACACGCATGGCAGCCGCGCCGTGGTCAGCGCGGTGATCGAGGCCGTGCTGTCGCTTCCCGGCACGCGGCTGGCGGAGCCTGGCGAGTTCGCGCGGCGCGCCTTCGAGAACGGCAAGCTCGACTTGACCCAGGTCGAAGGCCTTGCCGACCTGATCAGTGCCGAGACCGAGGCGCAACGGCGGCAGGCTTTGGCGCAAGCCGAAGGATCACTGCGGACGCTTTATGAGGGTTGGCGTATTGAGCTGCTGCGCGCTCAGGCGTTGGTCGAAGCGGGACTCGATTTCGCCGACGAAGGCGATGTCGCCGCCGATATCGCCGTCAAGGGCGACGCCATCGTCGCTCCTCTGCTTGTGTCCATTTCGCATCATCTCGCCGACCGGCGCGGCGAACGCTTGCGCGATGGCGTGCACATCGTCATTGCCGGGCCGCCCAATGTCGGCAAGTCGAGCCTGCTCAACGCGCTTGCCAAGCGCGACGTGGCAATTGTGTCTGAGGAGGCGGGCACTACGCGCGACGTGCTCGAGGTCCATCTCGACCTTGGCGGGCTGCCGGTAACCCTCACTGACACTGCGGGCCTGCGCGAAGCCGAAAGCAAGGTCGAAGCCGAAGGCGTCCGACGGGCGTTGGCGCGCACCGAACAGGCCGATGTCGTGCTCTGGCTCGTGGACGCCACGGCGCCGATCTGGGAACTACCGGCGGCACTCGAGACCAGGACGGCAATCTGCGTGCTCAACAAGATTGACCTCGAACGGGGTTTCACGCCGCATCGGGACTGCCTCCAGATCTCCGCCAGGACCGGGCAGGGGCTTGATCGCCTGGTCGAGGCGCTTGAAGAGCAGGCGGCCCATGTCGCCGAGACGGGCTTGGCCTCGCCGCTGATGACGCGGGCGCGCCATCGCGCAGAGCTCGAAGGCGCTCGGGTCGCGCTGCAGCGCTTCGGCCAGCCAACTCTGAGCCCGGAGCTCAAAGCCGAGGAGCTCCGCATTGCCGCGCGCCATCTTGGCAGGCTCACCGGGCGGATCGATGTCGAGGAGGTGCTTGGCGCGATCTTTGGCGAGTTCTGCATCGGCAAGTGATTCACGTGAAACAATTCGCGGCTGCTTTGACGCGCGGGCGCGAACAGATTAGCTACGGACTATGAGCAAGTTCGACGTCATCGTCATTGGAGGAGGACATGCTGGTTGCGAGGCAGCCGCGGCGGCCGCGCGCATGGGCGCACGCACTGCGCTCGTCACCCATAGCTTCGCCACCATTGGCGAGATGTCCTGCAACCCCGCTATCGGCGGCCTTGGCAAAGGGCACCTGGTGCGGGAGATTGACGCGCTCGACGGGCTCATGGGCCGCGTTGCAGACGAGGCCGGAATCCAATTCCGCGTTCTGAACCGCAGCAAAGGCCCAGCAGTGCAGGGGCCTCGCGCCCAGGCCGACCGCAAGCTCTACCGCCGCGGCATGCAGGCGGCGATCAAAGCCACGCCCGGACTTGAGGTGATCGAGGCTGCGGTCGAAGACCTCATCGTAGAATGCGGTAACGTTAACGGCGTACTGACGGCCGACGGGCGCAGCATCTCCGCCGGCGCCGTGGTTCTCACCACCGGCACTTTCCTGCGCGGCCTGATCCATATCGGCGAACGCAAGATCCCAGCGGGACGCATCAATGAGGCCCCTGCCCTTGGCCTGTCAGAGCGGCTGTACGGGCTCGGCCTTCGCATGAGCCGGCTCAAGACCGGAACACCGCCGCGCCTCGACGGCCGAACCGTCAACTGGAACGGCCTCCAGGTGCAGCATGGCGATGACCCGCCGCAGCCCTTCTCGTTCTTGACCGAGAAGATCACCACACCGCAGGTCGTCTGCCACATCACGCATACGACCGAGGCCACACACGCCATCATTGAGGCGAACCTCGCGCGTGCGCCGATGTATTCAGGCGCGATCGAGAGCGTTGGTCCGCGCTATTGCCCTTCGATCGAAGACAAGGTGGTCCGCTTCAAGGAGCGCGAGAGCCATCAGATCTTCCTCGAGCCTGAGGGCCTCGACGACGACACGGTCTATCCCAACGGCATCTCGACCTCGTTGCCCGAGGATGTACAGCACGCCTTCCTCAGGACCATCCCGGGACTGGAACAGACGCGGGTGATCAGGCCCGGTTACGCCATCGAGTACGACTATGTCGATCCGCGCGAGCTGCATCCGAGCCTCGAAACCAAGGCGGTTCCGCGGCTGTTCCTGGCCGGACAGATCAACGGCACGACGGGATATGAGGAGGCTGCCGGGCAGGGGCTCACTGCCGGCATCAATGCCGCGCTCGCGGCGTCAGGCGCAGCAGGGCGCTTCAGCGTGACCCGCGCCGACGGCTATCTCGGCGTGATGATCGACGACCTCGTCACCCGCGGGG
The DNA here is from genome assembly GCA_046724315.1 of Pseudomonadota bacterium. Lineage (GTDB taxonomy): Bacteria > Pseudomonadota > Alphaproteobacteria > Rhizobiales > Methyloligellaceae > Methyloceanibacter. Next base: position 21,618 of record JBKOWI010000028.1, read on the forward strand.
TGACCGAGCCCTACCGCATGTTTACCTCGCGCGCCGAGTACCGACTCACGCTCCGCGCCGACAATGCAGACCAGAGGCTGACGCCATTGGGCATAGCCGCGGGCTGCGTGAAATCCGAGCGAAGTCAAGCCT